>DATMVU010000193.1:0-20210 GCA_035562875.1 Actinoplanes sp.
TGAGCGACAGCGGTGAGGGCGCCTCCACGATCACCCAGCAGTACGTGCGCAACGCCTACCTGACCCAGGAACGGACGGTCAGCCGCAAGGCCAAGGAGGCGGCGCTCGCGCTGAAGGTCGAGAGCCGGTTCAGCAAGGACCAGATCCTCGAGCGCTACCTCAACACCATCTACTTCGGGCGCGGCGCCTACGGCATCGAGGCGGCCGCACACGCCTACTTCGGCGCCTCCGTCCACCAGCTGACCACCTACCAGGGCGCGGTGCTCGCCGCGATGGTCAAGGACCCGACCCGGGGCGACCCGGCAGTCGATCCGAAATGGACGAAGGACCGCTGGCAGTGGATCCTGCGGGCGATGTCCGCGGAGGGCCTGCTGCCGGCGGACGCGGCCGATCGGGAACCGTACCCGGACGTCGCCCCGGAGTCGGTCACCGCGGCCACCATCGGCGGACCGGTCGGCCTGATCACCGACCGGGTCGAGGACGAGCTGGTGGCCGCCGGTCTCACCCGCCAGCAGATCCGCACCGGCGGCCTGGACATCGTCACCACCCTCGACGTCACCGCCCAGGCCGCCGCCACCACCAGCATCGGCAAGGCCCTCGCCGGTCAGCCGGCCGAACTGCGGCCGGCCCTGGTGGCGATCGACCCGAAGGACGGCGGGGTGCGCGCCTACTACGGCGGTGACCGCGGCCGCGGCTTCTACGACGACGCCCTGGCCGCCCGGCCGCCCGCCTCCACCTTCAAACCGCTGGCCCTGGCCGCGGCGGAGGAACTCGGCATCGGTTTCGAGTCGCACTACAACGGTCTCTCGCCCCGGCTGTTCGCCGACCGCGGCGGTGCACCGCTCTACAACCAGGACAACCTGCAGTGCCCGGTGTGCCCGCTGGACGTGGCGATGGTGCACTCGCTGAACACCCCGTTCTACGCCCTCGCCGAGCGGGTCGGGCCGAACCGGATCCGGGACCTGGCGCTGCGGCTCGGGGTGCCGGAGAAGTACGGCGACCAGGTCACCATGGTCGACCTCAAGGGCGAGCTGTCGCCGGGCCGGACCCGGGCCGACATCGCCATCGGCCGGTACGCGGTCGCCCCGGCCGACCTGGCCAGCGCCTACGCCACGCTGGCCGGTGGCGGCACCCGGGCGGACCGGCACTTCGTCGTCTCGGTCACCGCTCTCGGCGGTGCCGTGCTGCACCGGCACGAGGTGGAACCGGACCGGGTGCTCGACGCGGGGGTCGCTGCCGACGTCGGCGCGGTGCTGTCCCAGGTGGTCGAGGCGGAGGGCGCGGTGCCGGGGGTGGACGCCGCCGCGAAGACCGGCTCCCAGCAGTACGGCAACACCGCCGACTCGTCCGACGCGTGGACCGCCGGCTGGGCGCCCGGACTGGCTGCCGTCGTCTGGGTGGGCCGTGAGAAACCCGGCCCGATCAGGACCAAGAAGGGCAAGGCGATCAACGGCGACGGGATGCCGTACGACATCTTCAAGGGTTTCCTGTCCGGGGCCCTCACCGGCCGGAAGGCGAACGCCCTGCCGCGGGCGGCGCACGTGGGCCGGCAGGACACCGGCGATCTGGAGACGATCGAGGGCAAGGTCCCGATGGCACCCGGTCAGATCTACCAGGGCCCGCAGAAGGGTGACCTGGTCGACCGGTCGCTGGCGGTGGGTTCGTGGGGCGAGCGGACCGCCCGGCTGGACGGGGTCTTCACCAAGTACGCCGCCGCCGGCCTGGACTTCTCGGTCTCCTTCGTCGACGGCAAGACCGGGCGGCGGTACGACTTCCAGGGTGACCGTGCCTTCGAGACGGCGAGCGTGGTGAAACTGCAGATGCTCGCCGCTCTGCTGTTGCAGGCCCAGGACGAGGGCCGGGAGTTGACCAAGGCCGAGGTGCGCCGGGTGCGCAAGATGATCGTGGCCAGTGACAACGACGCGGCGGTGAAGGTGTACGCCGCCATCGGCGGGGCCGCCGGGCTGCGCGGGAAGCTGGCGCGACTCGGTCTCGACGACACCGAACCGAACAGTCGTTTCGGGTTCACCACCACCACGGCGAACGACCAGACCCGGACGATCGCTGCACTGGTGTCGGCCGACAGCCCGTTGAGCGAGAAGTCCCGGACCCGGATCCTGGGGCTGATGGGGCAGGTGAACGCCGATCAGACCTGGGGGATCAGCGCCGCCTCGTTCGAGGGCGAGCAGACCGCGCAGAAGAACGGCTGGGTCTCCCGGACCGCCGAGGACAACCGCTGGATCATCAACAGCACCGGCCGGATCAGCGGGGAGAAGACCGACGTCGCGATGTCCGTGCTGTCCCACGGCCACCAGAGCCAGGAGTCGGGCATCGAGGTCGTGGAGCAGATCTCCGCCCTGACCCGCAGCTACCTGGGATGGTGACCAGGACGGCTGCGGGTCCGTGAGGCGTCGGTTACCGGGTGATCCGGTCGTGCTGACATCAAGTGCGATGCGGCCACGGGGGAACTGGTCCGGGAAATCAGGTCACGGAGACACGACGGTGCTCACCAGCCGCCGACGCCGGACAGGACACGCTCCACCGGGACCGGTTTGCCCAGGTGGAAGCCCTGTCCGAACGGGACGCCGCAGGCCACCAGGGCATCCCGCTGAGCCGCCGTCTCGATACCTTCGGCGATCACCGTGCAACCGTGCTGTTCGGCGAACTCGACGAGGGCCCGTACCGCGGCCTGTCTCGCCGTCTCGTTCTCCAGACCCTGCAACGTCTCCATGCCCAGTTTCAGGAAGGCCGGACGCTGCGACTCGATCAGGGAGAGCGTCTCGTAGCCGGAGCCGCGGTCGTCGACGGCGATCCGGATGTCGCCGCCCAGCTGTCCCGGAGCGGGTGGGGTGGCGGTACCGGTCTCCACGATCAGCGGGCGGCGGGAGACGGCGAGCAACGGTGCCAGCTCCTGCGGACGGGCCAGCAGGTCGGCGGAGACGTTGACGGCCAGCCAGGTGCCGTTCGGCAGCGACGCCGACGAGGTGATCGCGGCCTGGAGCAGCGCGGCGTCCAGGGCGACGTGCATACCCCGCTCGGCGGCGGCGGCCAGGCTCTCCTGAGGGTTGCTGCCGTCGGCGAAGCGGGTCAGCGCCTCGTACCCGGCGACGTGACCCTTGGCCAGGTTGTAGACCGGCTGGAACACGGTGAAGAAGCTGAACTCCTCGAACAGGTGCGCCTTGGACGACGCCGAGCGGTCGGTCTTCCAGTCACCCGCTTCGGTGCGCTGCAGCCGCACGGTGACCTGGCCGGCGGTGGCGCCGTGCTCCTGCTTGTAGTGCAGCACCTGGGCCCAGTCGCCGATGGCGGGTGGCTTCGGGGCCTGCGCCTTCTTCCGGGCCTTGCGGGGCTTCTTGGTGGCGACCGGGCGGACCAGCCAGTCCTTGAGGTGGGTCACCAGGTCGACGATCGTGTTGCCGGGACCGACAAAAGCGATCATCGCGTACGCCGACAGGGTCAGGTTCAGGACGGCGAAGACCAGGTTGTTCCACTGGCCGAGCTGGACGTCACGCCACACCGTGTAGATACAGAACACGATCAGGGCCAACGGCAGGAGCAGGTACGACGTCGCCGCGGTGGTCCGGTCCCGAACCTTCGGTGTCCGTTTGAACTGGCTCTTCTCGCCGGTCAGCAGCTGAAGCAGGGAGGCGATGCTGCCGGACATGTTGACCGGTAGCAGGATCAGGTTGAACCCGTAGATCCGCAGCATGTCCGAGCGCTTGTAGCCGAGCGACTTCAGGTCGGCGGCCATCATGAAGAAGTACGGCACCGAGATGAGCAGCAGGATCGGGTTGAGCAGTTCGGCGTTGAACGGGTACGCCAGCATGATCAGCAGGCAGACGGAACTCCAGAAGATGGAGGCCATGTAGTTGACCCGCAGGAAGTACTCGCCGAAGCGGTTCTTGTCCGAGCGCTTCGACTTGGCCCGGAACTGGTCCTTCAACCGGGACAGGATGAGCAGGCCGCCGTTGGCCCAGCGCTGCCGCTGGATGGCGAGCGAACCGAAGTCCGGCGGGGTGGCGCTGTAAGCGAGACGCTCCGGGTAGTTGTGCAGCGACCAGCCGTGCACACCGAGGTCGATGGTCGATTCGGTGTCCTCGATGACCGTACGGTCCTGGATGTATCTCTTGATCTCCCAGTCACCCTCGTACGAGGTCTCGCAGATCTGGTCCAGGGCCTTCTTGCGGAGTACGGCGTTCGCGCCCACCCAGAACGTCGCGCCGTAGTGGGTCATGCCCTGGTGCACGATGTACTGGATGTCGGTGGTGGCGCCGGAGATCCGCTCGATCCGGGTGGCCGAGCCGGGGTAGGCGCTGTACGGCGTCTGCGCCACCGCGTGCCGTTCGTACGCACCCTGTTCGAGCAGGTGGACCAGGCGCAGGGCGTATTCCGGAAGCAGCACACTGTCCGCGTCCAGGGTCAGGACATAATCCGGATCGGGTACGACCAGATCGGCGCGGTTCGGTCCGGCGGTGACCAGTGCTGTTCCGAGCGGAGTGCCGACCTCCTGGTAGGCCCCGCCCATCAGCCCGATGTAGCTGTTGAGGTTCATCGCCTTGTTCGGCTCGTGCGACAGCGACACGTACTTCTTGCGCTCGAAGCTGGTGATCGTCACGTCGAAGATCGCGAGCAGCCGCTTGTAGAGCTGGTTCATCCGGGCGATCGGCAGAGTGGCGTGCTCGTCGGCGCCGGTCTGCAGCGCACCGGCGATCTGGCCCAGGTCGGCGGCGAGCGGGTGCAGGATGTGCTCGACGAAGAACGTGTCGGTGTGGTCGACCATCTCCTGCTTGGCACCGAGCTCACGCAGCCAGTCGGCGGCGTACTGGTATTCGACACCGAGCCGGCGCATGTCCTCGAGCATCACCAGGTAGCCGCCGCGCAGCCGGACCTGCTCGTCGAAGCTCGCGTACGAGGCGGAGACCCGCTGGTACGGCACCCGCAGCTCGGCGTCGATCAGGGCGGGCAGGGCCCGGGCGGCGAGCAGCATGTCCCGGGCGGACCGGGTCTTCGGCTGCCGCGGGTCGTCGATCAGCAGCGTGACCCGCAGGCCCGGGTACTCCTGGAGGGCGGCGGACAGCAGCGTGGTCCGGTTGGTCCGCTCGTCTTCCTGATATGACGGGACCAGAACCGTAACGTTCGGGGTTTTCCCGCCGATGAACTCGTCGAGCATGATCCGCGGCGCCCGCTGGTGGCCGCGGGCCCGGTAGAAGTAGCCGATCCGGGTGATCAGGTAGGCGATCGCGGAGGCTGCCAGCCCGGTGACGACGAGCATGTACACGATCGCCTCGATCGTGAGCTTCACCGTGTAGGCGTGGCCCGCGATGAACTGCTGGATGATCGTGTAGATGAGGTAGCAGGCCCAGACCGTGATGGTCACCACGATCGCCAGGCGTCCCCGGGTGATCCGGCCTTCGGACACCGGCGGCGGGACGATCGGATGAGGGTCGGTCCTCTTGTCGGACCCCCATTGTCGTTTTGCATCCCGCTTGCGGTGATCCGCCGGTGCGCGTGACATGTGCTTTAGGGCCCTTCGATGCCGATTTGCGATGGCATCGAGAGGTGATGCCCGGCGGGAATTGTCGTAGCGGAATCGCCTTCTGACTCTCCGCATTCCAGATAGGACGAGTCGATCTTGTGGTCCCCTCTCGTCCGCCGTTCGCCCGATCGCAAAAGTCGTCACAGTGCGCAAGCGTTTGACGACTCGAAAACGAAAGGGCGTCAACGTGCGGCCGGAGAACGACCCCCTTGCCGATCCGAACTGGCAGGAGCCGCAACAACCCCCGAAACGGCTCTCGTGGACGAGACTGGGAATCCTGGTGCTCGTCCTCGGAATGGTCGGTGCCGGCGGCACCTTCGGATTCCTGCACCTGCGGGACACCTCGGGCCCGACGGCCAAGTCCTGGGCGGTGCCCTACGTCGACGTGACCCTCACGCCGACCTTCCAATTCCAGGACCCCAGCGCCAACCCGGCCAACGACGTCGCCCTCGGCTTCGTCGTCGCCGACCCGAAAGACGGCTGCTCGCCGAGCTGGGGTGGGGCGTACACCCTCGGCGAAGCCTCCTCCGCCCTCGACCTGGACCGCCGGATCGAACAGCTCCGCCAGGCCGGTGGCGACATCACCCTCAGCCTCGGCGGGCTCAACAACTCCGAACTCGCCGTCGCCTGCGCCGACCAGGAGAAACTCGAGGCGGCCTACCGGCAGCTGGTCGACCGGTACCAGGTGACGACCCTCGACCTCGACATCGAAGGCACCGCCACCGCAGACCAGGCCTCCCTCCAGCGCCGGGTGAAAGCCGTCGCCGCGCTGCAGAAGGAGAACGACGAGCTCGCGGTGTGGCTGACCCTGCCGGTGACACCGAACGGTCTCACCGCCGAAGGTGTCGGTGTGGTCCGCGGCATGCTCGACGGCGGTGTGAACCTGCGCGGCGTCAACGTCATGACGATGGACTACAACACCGGCGACAAGAACCCGGACATGCTGGCGCTCGGCCTCAGCGCCCTGAACGGCACCCACAAGCAGCTCACCGACGTCTATCTGCAGCTCGGGCAGAAGCTGACGTCACCGCAGGTCTGGTCCCGGATCGGTGCCACCCCGATGATCGGCCAGAACGACATCGACGCCGAACGCTTCACCGTCGCCGACGCCCAGGGGCTCGCCCGGTTCGCCGTCGACAACGGCCTCGGCCGGGTCTCGATGTGGTCGATCAACCGGGACGCACCCTGCACCGGTACCTTCTCCGGCGTGGTCGTGCACTCCAACACGTGCAGCGGCGTCGACCAGGAGGCACTCGCCTTCTCCAAGGTCTTCGCCGGGCTCCCCGGCAAGGCGATCGGCGACGACCCCGGTTCGGTCGAGATCCCGGACCGGGCCACCACCGTCGACGACCCGAAGACCAGCCCGTACCCGATCTGGCGGCTCACCGCCATGTACGTCACCGGCTACAAGGTGGTCTGGCGGGGCGTGGTCTACGAGGCCAAGTGGGCGAACTCCGGTGTCGACCCGTCCGCGGCGCCGGCCGCCGGCCAGCAGAGCGCGTGGTCGGTGATCGGCCCGGTCAGCCCGGTCGAGAAGGCGCCACGGCCGACACCGCAGGTCACGAACGTGGCCCGGACCTGGAAACCGGACCTCACCTACCGGCGCGGGATCCGGGTGCTCCACGAGGGACTGCCGTACGAGGCGCGCTGGAACAACAAGGACCAGACCCCGTCGACGGCGTTCCCGATCGACGCGGACGACCCGTGGAAGCCGCTGTTCGACATCCCCGGCGAGCCGTCTACGTCGTAACGCTGGCGACTCGTCCTTTTAGGTGATTCAAAGCTCGTGATCTTCGATATAGCGTCGCGTCCATAAATCGACGCACGGGGGATCCATTGAGCAACCGAAGGGTCAGTACGGCCACCGCCGCCGTACTGACCGGAACGATAGTGCTGACGGCCGGTGCCGCCGCACCGGCACAGGCCGCCGAGACCAACACGCCGCTCGCCATCACGTCGTTCGGTGACATGCTCGTCGACAGCGTGCACCAGCGGGTCTTCATCAGTGACCCGGCCGGTGGCAAGGTGCTCGCGACCGACTACCGCGGCCAGCAGATCGGCGCCGTGGACGTGGCCGGCGCGGACGACCTGGCCCTCTCCGCGGACGCCTCCCGGCTGTACGTGGGCTCACCCGGTGATTCGGCGATCTTCGCACTGGACGCCGGCACCCTGGAGCGGACCGCGAAGTACTCCACCGGCGCCGTCGCTCCGGCGGACGTGGTCGCCGCGGGCGGCCGGATCTGGTTCTCCTATGCCGACGACGGTGGTCGTCTCGGCACTATCGATCCGTCCACCGAAACGGTGCGCCTGGATCTGTCCGGTACCGGGAGCGCCGCCGCCGAACTGGCCACCGCCTCGGCCAGAACCGGCCGGATCGGCTTGGCGGCCAAGGGCCGGACCGCCGTCATCGACGTCTCCGGTGACACCGTCACCGAGGTGGCGTCCGCCGACACCACCGCCGACATCGTCGACGTGTCACTCAACCCGGACGGCACCCGGATCGCCACAGTCAGTGCGGCCCAGATCGCGGTCACCCTGCGCGATGTCAGTGACTTCGCGGTGTTGAGCACGAACAAGCCGCTGGCCGGCCGCCCGCTGTCGGTGGACCTCGCTGCCGGTGGTGCCCTCGCCAGCACCTCCGACGGGTCCCGGATGTACGTCTACGCCCCGCACGGCGGTGTGATCCGGCAGATCGAACTCGAGACGCGCGGGGAAGGCGTCGCACACGGTGTGGAATGGGCACCGAACGAGGACCGGCTGTTCGTCGTCTCGGAGAATCGCGGCGCGTACACGCTCCTCACCGAGAAGGACAGCCAGCGGGCCCATACGTTCGTCTCCAACTTCGCCACGGCGGATGTCGTCCCGGGCGGCTCGGTCACCTTCACGGGAACGCTGACCTCACAACTGCCACTGCCTGCCGGATCCGTGGTCGAGGTCACGCGGGGCGGCACATCGCTGGGTGGTTTCCCGGTCGGATCGGACCGCTCGTTCACCTTCACCGACAACCCGCCCGGTACCACCGGTGAAGTGGGCTATCAGATCTCCTACGGCGGTAGCGAGTTCCACCTGCCGGCTCCGGGGTCCGCGTCGGCCCGGATCATCCGGGCCGAGGTGTCGTCGTCCTTCGGGGCTCCGGACACGGCGCTTCCCGGGACCCCGGTCCGGATCTCCGGGCAACTGACCACCCGGTCGCCGATGCCGTGGCCGACCGGCGCCGCAGTCGAGATCTCGCGCAACGGCACCGTGGTGGGCACCGCGCCGATCGATGCGGACGGCTACGTCACCTTCACTGACAACCCGCCTGGTGAAGGCGTGATGACCTACCGGTTCGCCTATGCCGGTGACACCGTCCGGCGGGTCTGGGAGCGGGAGTTCCGGGTCGAGGTGTCCCGGAGGGTCTCCACGATCACGCTCGCCGGTCCGCTCACGGCCACCCGGGGTGAGGCGCTCACCCTCACCGGCACCCTGACCTCGCCGCTCGAACTGCCGGCCGGCACCACGGTGGCGGTCAGCCGGACCGATCCGGAGAGCCCGGCGGGTAAGCCGCTCGGCACCCGGACCGTCGCGGCCGACGGCTCGTTCGGCATCACCGACGCACCCCCGTCCGGTGGCACGGTGACCTATCGGGTCACCTACACCGGCGACGCCGCACACACCCCGGCGTCGGCGGTCTGGGCGGTCACGGTTCCCCGGGCCAAGCCGGCCCTGACGATCACCAACAACGGCAAGATCTACGAGTACGGCCAGACCGTCACGTTCACCGCGAAGCTCGGCACCACGTACAAGAACCGGGCCGTGGAGATCTGGGCCGACCCGGCGGGCGACGACCTGCCCCGGCGACTGGTCAAACGGGCCACCGTGAACAGCAAGGGCGTCTTCTCGGCGAACCTCAAGCTGACCCGGGACGTCATCGTGACCGCGGTCTTCACCGGCGATGCCCGGACCGCGCCCCGAACCGTCCACGCGATGGTCGGTACCAAGGTCAACATCGGGCTGAAGCTGTCCAGCTACTACAAGAGCGGAAAGATCAGCGGTAAGACCTACCGGTACTACCGACCCGGCAAGACCGCCTACTTCCGGCCCTCGATGACCCGGGCCGCCAGCCGTCAGGTCAACATCGTGCTGCAGCGTTACTCCGGTGGCACCTGGAAGACCATGCAGAACGTCTATTTCGAGGCGGACGAGTCGCTCTACATGCAAGGGAATGGCCTGAAGGGCGTCAAGCTGCGGGTGAAGGCCGGTTACGTGGCCGGCGCCTCCGGCGACGCCCTGAACCACACCACGTGGACGCCCTACCAATACCTCATCTTCAAGTAGAGCCGAGCCGCAGAGCTGACATGCGGAGGGGCCGGCCACCGAGGTGGCCGGCCCGAGCTCAGAAGCCGGCGCTCACCCGGGTGAACGCCCAGTCCGCCTGGGCGATGCCGGAGCAGTCGCTGACCACGCCGCCGCCGGCACAGCCCCGGTCCCGGTTGACCGCCCAGAACGCGAAGCGGGCCAGGCCCTTGCTCGTCGCGTAGTCACGGATCCGGGTCCAGGTCTCGACCGTGGTGACCTCCTGCTGGTCGGAGAGGCCGTTCATGCCGGAGATGCCGATCCGGGCGTACGCCTGGGCGTCGGTCCAGCCGAACGTGCTCTTCAGCGCGTTCTTCAGGCCCTCGGTGGCGCCGACCGTGGAGGCGTACATGTCGGCGTGGCCGTTGAAGTCGAACGGCATCTGGGTGAACACGTCGATGTTCGCGTTCTTCGCCTTGGCCTGCTGGATCAGCCGGAGCCCGTGCGTGTTCGGGCCGGTCGGCGTGGTGCCGAAGGTGAGGATCGTCTTGACGTTCGGGTTCTTCTGCTTGACGATCCGCAGCGCGTCCACGATCCGGTCGGCGACCACGTAGTTCTCGAACTCGTCGGTGTTCTCGATGTCGACGTCGATCGCCTTCAGCTGGAAGGTGTCGATCACCTTCTGGTACGCCGCGGCGAGCGCCTCCGGAGTCGAGCAGTTCGGGCCCAGCTTGTTGCCGCTCCAGCCGCCGATCGACGGGACCACGTCGGCACCGGCCGCCCGGATCGCCGCGATGGTGCTCGCGTGCACCCCGCCGGTCAGCCCGGTGGAGCCGTCCCAGGCCGGGTTGCAGCCGTTGCTGGCCAGCACGAACGCCAGGGTGAACGCTTTGACACCGGTCGCGTTGACCACGGTCGCCGGGGCGGGCGGGTTACCCCATCCCGGGTAGAGGTACGGGGCGGCGGCCATCTTCGTACCGGAGGCCGGGGGTGGGGTGGTCGGGTTTGTCGTCGGTGGTGTCGTCGGGGTGGTGCCGCAGACCCCGCTGTCCGCCCAGACCGCCCACTGGCTGCTGTTGGCGGCCGGTGACTCGTTCTGCGTCCACCACTTGGCGGTGTAGTTGTGCCCGTTCTGCGAGGCGACGTTGTCCTTGACGTAGACCGCTGACGCGCTCCAGGCCGGGGCGCATGCGGCCGCCGCCGAGGCGCTTCCCGCGAAGTTGGTGGCCAGCCCGCCGGCGGCGAGTGCCGCGACGGTGGCGAGGATTACCGATCTGGAGCGCCTCATAGCAGTCCTTCCGACGACATGTGTCAATTGTTAGGACTGTTGACAGATAGCGGGAGAGGGCACCACCTTAAACATCCTTAAAACCGTCGGCATCAACCGATCGATGACCGATGAGCCCGACCGTCGTCGGATGAGACGGGGCCGGGGTCCGGACACGATGGACACATGACGAAGAGCATCCTCTCCTTCAAGTCCAGCAACTCCATCCTCAGCGTCTGCTCCAGCGACTCGATCCTGAGCGTCGGCTCGTACGGCTCGATCCTGTCGGTCTTCTCCGTCGCCTCGTTCGGGTCGGTGCTGTCGGTCGGGTCGTTCGGTTCGGTCCTCGCCCTCGGTGCATTCGGGGCGTTCCTGGAGATCGGCTCGCTGCTGCTCGCCGCGGTGGTGCTCGCGGTGGTCACGCTGATCGCGGCGGTGGTCCGGGTCACCGGCCGGAAGCGGCCCTGAATCCGGACCCATCCAGCGTTCTACCGGCTCCGAACGACTCCCGGACGATAGTTTTGATCGTCAAGGACGGAGAGTCATGGCGGAGCGCGGGATGAGTGGCCGGCCGGAGTACCTCACCCCGGTTCCGGAGCCACGGCGGGAACCGGACGCGGGGGCACTGCTGCGGGCCGTGGCCCGCGGTGACGAGCAGGCCTTCGGCAAGCTGTACGACCTGGTCGCGCCTCGAGTCTACGGCCTGATCCGGCGGGTGTTGCGGGATCCGGCGCAGGCCGAGGAGGTCGCGCAGGAGGTGATGGTCGAGGTCTGGCGGTCGGCGGCCCGATTCGATCCGGAGCGGGGATCCCCGACGGCGTGGGTGTTCACCATCGCGCATCGCCGGGCGGTCGACCGGGTGCGGGCCGAGCAGGCGGCCACCGACCGGACCATCCGGGCCGGCGCGGCAGCTGTCGACACCCCCTACGATGCGGTGGCCGACGAGGTCACCGGGCGGCTGGAGCGTCAACAGGTGCGGCACTGCCTGGACGACTTGACCGAGCTGCAGCGGCAGGCGGTGACGCTCGCCTACTACCAGGGGCACACCTATCCCCAGGTGTCCGAGCTGCTCAAGGTGCCGTTGGCGACGGTCAAGACCCGGATGCGGGACGGCCTGATCCGCCTGCGTGACTGCCTGGAGAGTGGGGTGGCGGCATGAGCGAGGACGTGCATGCCCTGGTGGGGGCCTATGCCCTGGACGCGCTGGACGACTTGGAACGGATGGCTTTCAGCAGGCACCTGCGGGAGTGCGAGCCGTGCCGGGTCGAGGCGGCCGAGTTGCAGGAGACGGTCACCCGGCTGGCCGACGGCGCCTGGTCGGTGCCGCCGCCGTCGCTGCGGGACAGCGTGCTGGCGGAGATCGCGACGACCCGCCAGATCGCGCCGGCCGGCCCGGAGCAGTCCCGCCGGAACCCGAAGCCCCGCCGGTTACGGCTGGTGGCCGCGGCCGCCGCGGTGGTCGCTGTGGTCGGGGCGGGTGCGGCGGTCTGGACCGTTCAGGATCAGCGGGTACGTCAGGCCGAAACGCTCGCCGAGCAGGCCCGGACCAGCGAGTCCCGCCTCCGGTCGATCCTCGCGGCACCCGACCTGGTGGTCCGCGAGCAGCGATTGACGAGCGGTGGCCGGGTCACGATGGCGATGTCGCGGCTGCGTGACGCCGGGGTGGTGACGCTCGTCGCGGACGGCGCACCGGGCTCGGACCGGGTCTATCAGCTGTGGACGATCCACGGGGAGACGCCGTCGTCGGCCGGCGCCATGGCGGTGGGTCAGTCGACGATGGTGCAGGTCGTCGAGGGGCTGTCGGGCACGTCCGCGATCGGTGTCACGGTCGAGCCGGCACCCGGTTCCACGACGCCGACCAGCCCGGCCGACGCACTCCTCAAAATAATCTGAGTCCCCACCAATCCGGCGCATGGCTCGTTCCGAAGAAAGGGTGTAAAAACCCCGACGTAAGGAACGAGCCATGCGTGCAACAAAGTTCACCGCCCTCGCCGCCGCGACCCTCTTCACCGTCTCCCTGGCGGCCTGTGGCAGCGACGACAGCAGCACTACCGCCGGTACCGGAACCGGTGCGGCCCCCGCCCCCACCATGACCACGGCGGCGCCGACCACCGAGGCCACCACTGATGCGATGACCAACTTCGGCCCCGGCTGTTCCGCGGTGCCGACCGACCCGGCGAACGCCGGCAGCTTCGAGGCGATGGCCGAGGTCCCGGTCGCGACCGCCGCCTCCGGCAACCCGCTGCTGTCCACCCTGGTCACCGCGGTGAAGAAGGCCGACCTGGTCGACTCGCTCAACTCGGCCGACAAGGTCACCGTCTTCGCCCCGACGAACGACGCCTTCGAGAAGATCCCGGCCGCTGACCTGAAGAAGGTGCTGGCCGACAAGAAGACCCTCACCGACATCCTCACCTACCATGTGGTGACCGGGAAACTGACCCCGGCCGACCTGTCCGGCTCGCACAAGACCCTGCAGGGTGGCGAACTGACGGTCAGCGGCAGTGGCGAGGACTTCAAGGTGGACGGCAAGGCCGCGGTCATCTGCGGCAACGTGCAGACCGCGAACGCCAACGTCTACATCATCGACACCGTTCTGATGCCGAAGAGCTGATGAGGTCGCAGCTACGCGGCGCGTCGGCCGGTGTGGTCGCCGCGGGACTCGGGATCGCGGTCGCGGAACTGTTCGCGGCCGCGGCCCGGCCCGGCGCGGGACCCCTGGTCACTGTCGGAGCCGCGGTCATCGATGCCACTCCGACCCCGGTCAAGGAGTTCGCGGTCCGCGAGCTGGGGACGTACGACAAATTGGTCCTTCTGACCACCATCGGCCTGGTGGTGGCCCTGCTCGCCGCGGTGCTCGGCATCCTCGGGCGGCGCAGCCGGCCGGTGATCGTCGCCGGTGCCACGCTGTTCGGCGCTCTCGGCGCGACCGCCGCCCTGTCCCGTCCGACGGGCACCCCGCTGGACGTGGTGCCGTCACTGCTCGCCGCGATCGTGGCCGGTACCGCCCTGTGGTGGCTGGTCAACCGTGTCGCAGGGCCGCAGAGCACCGGCCGGCGAACCTTTCTGCACGCGCTGGCCCTGGTCGGCGGGGCGGCGGTACTCACCGGGAGCGCCGCTGAGATCGTCCGCCGCACGGCCGGCCGGATCCGGACCGATCTGGCCCTGCCGCCGCCGGCCTCCCCGGCCGAGGCGCTGCCCGCCGGCATCGGACCCGGATTCACCACCCCGTCCGCCGAGTTCTATCGAGTCGACACCGCGCTGACGGTGCCCCGGGTGGACCCGGACACCTGGTCG
Source organism: Actinoplanes sp. (assembly GCA_035562875.1). GTDB lineage: Bacteria > Actinomycetota > Actinomycetes > Mycobacteriales > Micromonosporaceae > Actinoplanes. Next base: position 14,373 of record DATMVU010000193.1, read on the forward strand.
CTGCGGATCCACGGGATGGTCGGCCGGGAGTTGCGGCTCACGCTTGCGGACCTGCTGGCCCGGCCGCTGATCGAACGGGACATCACGCTCAACTGTGTGTCGAACGAGGTGGGTGGGCCGTACATCGGCACGGCGCGCTGGCTGGGCGTACCGCTGGGTCCGCTGTTGGCGGAAGCCGGGCTGGAGTCGGGTGCCGATCAGATCGTGGCCCGGTCGGTGGAGGGGATGACCATCGGGACTCCGCTGGCCACCGCGCTCGACGGGCGGGACACGATGCTCGCGGTGGCGATGAACGGGGAGCCGCTGCGGCCCGAGCACGGCTTCCCGGTCCGGATGCTCACTCCCGGCCTGTACGGGTATGCCGGCGCCTGCAAATGGGTCACCGAGCTGGAAGTGACCACGTTCGCGGCCTTCGACGCCTACTGGGTGGAGCGGGACTGGTCTCGGGACGGGACCGTGCGGACCGCGTCCCGGATCGACCGGCCGCTGCCGTTCGCCAGGCCCGCCGCCGGGCCGGTGACGGTTGCCGGAGTGGCGTGGGCGCAACAGCGCGGCATCACGAAGGTGGAGGTCCGGGTGGACGGCGGCGTGTGGCGTGCGGCCGAGCTGCTGCCGGTGCCGTCGGCCGACACCTGGGTGCAGTGGCGCTATTCGTGGCCTGCCACGAAGGGCCCGCACTCGCTGTCGGTGCGGGCCACCGACGGGACCGGTGCCGTGCAGATCGAGGAGCGGGCGACCCCGTTCCCCAGCGGTGCGACCGGCTGGCACACCATCACCGTGACGGTTGCCTGACCTGCTTGATCAGGTGCAGGGCCAGGGCCGGGCAGCGGTTGACCGCCTCCCGGGCGGCCGGTTCCAGCGCGGCCGGCACTGTCATGTCACCCCGGGCGACCGGATAACCCCAGTCGTCCTCGGTCAGCAGTTCCGGCAGCAGTTCGGCGCAGAGCCCGCGGCCGTCGCAGGCGGTCCAGTCGATGTGCAGGGAGTCGGTCACCAGGATCCCTCCAGGGCCAGGCAGCGTCCTGCGAGGTGGGCTGTGACGTCGGCTTCGAAGGCGCGCATCGCGCTGAGCACCAGCCGGGCGGTGCCGTCCGGGTGCCGGCAGGCGCCGCGGCCGCTCACCAGCCGGGCCAGGCGTTCCACCTCGGCCGGCAGCCCCTGCCGGTTCCGGCGGCGGGCCAGGTCGGCCAGGGTCTCCGCCATTCGGGGCAGGCCGTTGACACACGGGCCGCACTGTCCGGCCACCTCGGCGGCCAGGTAGTTCGCGATCCGGGCGGTCTCGGTCAGCCCGCAGGACGTGGCCGGCAGCGCGATGATCACGCCGGCGCCGGGGGCGGCGCGGTACGGGGTGAGAGCGGCCCGGCTCACCGGCAGCGACGCGTCGGCCGGAACCCAGCCACCGTGGTAACCGCCGATCAGGACCGCCTGGATCCCGGCCGCGGTGACCCCACCCGCTGCCGCGATCAGGTCACCGAGTGGAACCCCGTAACCGGCTTCGACAACGGTTCCGGGCCGGTTGACCGCACCGCTCACGGTGGCCAGGAACGTGCCGGGTTCGTCGGCCGTGCCGGCGCTGCGGAACCAGTTCGGGCCGTACCTGGCTATCAGCGCCAGGTGGGCGAGTGTCTCCACATTCTGAACGAGGACGCCGGACTCGGTGATCCGGATCCGCTTGTCGGTGGGCACCGCACCCCGCCCGGAGACCGCGCCGACCACCGCCGACTCCTCACCGGAGACGAACGCGTCAGGTGCCGCGTGCAACTCGACTGCCTCGCCCCGTTGCCGGACCAGCGCCCGGATCGGGCCGAGCGCCGCCGCCGGGCCGTAGAAGTGCACACTCGTCGCCCCGGTCGCCCGGGCCACCAGCTGCAACCCGTCCAGGATCAGGTTCGGCGCGGCGGCGAGCAGCGCCTTGTCCTTGCCGGCGGCCGGTTCCCCCTCGGCGGCGTTGGCGATCACCACTGCCGGACGGCCGGTGCCGGCCACCGCTGTCAGCTTGCGCCACATCGGGAAACCGGCGCCGCCCCGGCCGGTGATCCCGGCGTCCCGGGCCATCGAGATGATCTCGGCACCGGTCAGTGCGGGCAGCGGCCCGTGCGCGGCGTCCCCGATCAGCAGGCGTTGTTCCACACCGGCGGTCATGGTGCTCATCGGTTCCCCTTCGTCGAGACGGTCAGTGGGCGGAGCCGGGGCGAGATCCGGCGTTCGGACCGGTCCGGGAAACGGCCGAAGGATGCGGACGTACGCCACACCACCGCCGCCCCCACCAGCACGGCACAGCCGATCGAGATCGCCCACAGCCACCACGTGCCGTTGTCGCTGCCCGCACCGAGCCCGTGCATCAGCGCGATCGGCCAGCTCAGGTAGGCCAGCCAGTGCACGATCCGCCAGGTCCGGGCGCCGAGCCGGTGCCGTAGCAGGCTGGTGATCACAATCGCGGCGAGCAGGTCCAGGGCGACAGTGCCGAGCCCCTGCCAGAACGGGCTGTAACTGCCGACGAACGGCACCACCACGTCGAGCAGATCGAGGTTCGCGTACGAGTCGAACAGCAACGCGATCACGTGACCGGCCAGGAACAGCACGCTGAGCAGGGCGGCGTTGCGGTGCAGCAGACTGACCGCGAACCGGGGCAGGCCGAAGGCGGCACGCCCGGACCGGCTGCCCACCCCGAGCGCCACCACCACCGTCAGCAGGACCAGCGAGACGACACCGCTGCCGCGGGCGAAATACCAGAGGACGTCGTCGCTCACTCCGGCCACCCGCCCGTACGCAGGATCCGCATCGACGGGCTGACCAGCCGGCTCGGCACCCCGGCGAGCAGTCGCGGTGCGCCGTGGCCCCGGACGATCGCTGCGGTGCTCAGCGTGTTGGCGCGCAGGCAGCTGAAGGCCGCCACCGAGACGGTCTGCCAGACGGTCGGCGCGGGTCGCCCGGTGGCCGGGTCGACGATGTGGTGCAGCAGTTCCCCGGGCCGTCCCCAGGTGCGCCCGGCGGTGCTGGAGGTGGCGAGCGCGGAGCCGGCCGGCAGCCGGATCGTGCAGGACGGGTCGCCGGGCCGGTCCTGGACCAGTACCTGCCAGCCGCCGTCCGGGCCGGGCCCGGCGGTGGCGATGTCACCGCCGAGCGCGACCAGCACACCGGTGCCGAGACTGTCGGCGATCCGGGCGGCGGCGCGGTCGGCGGCCACCGCTTTGGCGGTGGCACCCAGGTCGAGCAGCATCCCCTGCGGAACCGTCAGTTCCCGGCCGTCGAGCCGGACGGCCCGCCAGTCGGGTTTCGGGAAGACCCGGACTCCGGGACCGGCGACCCGGCCGGCGAGTTCGGCGAAGTCCCGGTCGTAGCCGAGGGCGCAGAGGGCGCCGCCGACTGTCGGGTCGACAGCGCCGTCGGTGTCCCGGGCGGCGGTCAGCGCGGCACCGACCAGCTCGGCGAGCAGCGAGCTGACGACGACCGGACGGCCACCGGCCCGGCATACGTCCCGGATCTCGGAGGTGGGGCGGAACCGGCTGCATGCCTGCTCGACGGCGGCCAGTTCGTCCCGCAGCAGGCCGGCGGCCTCGTCCAGAACGGCCGGGTCGGTCACCACCAGGCGGGCCACGGTGCCCCAGACCGGCCACTGCGCGGTGTCCGGGCGGACCGGGAGGGTTTCGACGAGCGGCATCTCAGGAACCTCCCGAGGTCGCCTGCGAGCTGCTGCTGTCGCTACTGCCGCTGGAGATCGTGGGGGAGCTGGCGTCGCTGGTGCTGGTGCTGGTGTCGCTGGAGCTGGTGCTCTCCGAGGCGGTTGTGGTGGTGGACGACGACGAGGCCGCGTACGCCGTCGCGCCGATGAGACCGGTCGCCGCCACGCTCGCCACCACCAGGGCGCCGGTGATCAGTGTGACTTTCCGTTTCCCGGTGTTCCGCTGCATGGGGGTTCCCTTCACTCGGTGCTGTGAAGGGAAGCGTGCGCCGGAAGTCTCGGCTCATCCTTTGCGAAAGCTGTGCAGTTTCCATGAACGGCGAAAGGGGGCCACGTGGGCCCCCTTCCTCGTTCAGCGGATCACTCTTTGTTGACCATCGTCGGGTTGTCCAGCAGGTAGGAGGCCACCCGGTCCTCGGCGACGGCCTGGAAGAACTCGCCGGTTCCGGGGCCGAACTCCTCACCGAGGTAGTCGCCGTTCGCCTCGAACTTGCCGCCACCGGGCAGCTTGACGGTCGTCATGTCGTCGACGTTCAGGTCCTTCAGGGCCACCGCCCACTCGATGGGGCTGTTGCCGCCACCGGCGAACGTCAGCGACTTGCCGGCCGCGTCCAGGATCTTGGTGAGCTTGCTGACGTCGGTGATGACGTCCTTGCTCATCGCCTCCTTGGCCATGGCCTTGATGAACTGCTGCTGGTGCCGCTGCCGGTCGTAGTCGGTCATCGGGACACCGGCGTTGGCGTACCGCTGGCGGACGTAGTCGAGCGCCTGCCACGGCTCGAGCCGGATGGCCTTGCTGCTCTTCTTGTAGGACGCCTGCGGCCCGGTGTACGGGTGGTCGCAGCCCTTCGGGGAGTTCTTCGCCGGGCAGCGGGCGAGACGCGGCCGCTGCTTGCCCTCGGGGGTGAGGTGCTCCGACTTCACGTCCATGTCGATGACCATGGAGACGCCGCCGAGGGCTTCGACGATGTTCTTGAAGCCACCGAAGTTGATGATCGCGGCGGAGTCGAACTCCTTGATGCCGGTGACGTCACGAACCGTCTTCTCCAGCAGCTTGAAGCCGTTCGACACGCTGATCTTGCCGTTCACCTGGCTGCCCAGCGCCATCGCGGAGTTGATCTTCCCGCGGTGCGCCCGGACACCGGACTTCGCGTCGGCCGGGATGTCCACGTACAGGTCGCGGGGGATCGAGAAGAGGTAGGCAGTGCTCATGTCGGCCGGGATGTGCGCGACGACGATCGAGTCGGACAGCGGCGGGGTGGCCGAGTTCCGCGGGTCGATACCGACGAGCAGCATCGTCAGCGGGCCCTTGATGTCCTTCTTCGCCGCGTTCGCGGAGGTGCTCTCGAGCAGGGTGTCGTCGGTGAAACCGCTGGTGTACTGAGCGATCAGGGTCTGCCCACCGACCAGGGCCAGGCCACTGACCACGGTGAGTGCGCAACCGACAGCGGTGGTGACACGCGCCCACAGCGGTGCGCGACGTCTCATCGTTCTCGCCAAGCCACTCTCCCCACCATCCGGTCCGACAACGCCACGCACTATCGCACGGCGTGCTGAACGTCTCGATGGACCGGGTGGTCATAACCATCCGAATCCATGGAGAGTCACGTCACGTGAGGGAGTTTCGGTTCAATTCAGCCCCGTTTTGACTCCCGGAAGATCGAGGAGATCTCCTCGATCCTGTCCAGAAGTTCATCGGCGACGGCGGGTTCAGCTGTCATCTCCGAAGAATCTGCGGTCGTGGTGGACGAGCCGCCCGCCGGGCGGCCCGAGCAGGATGTCGAGCACCTCGGCGACGATCACTGTGGAGTCGCCGACGGGCACCAGATGCAGGGACGCGGCCCGCAGGCTCGCCAGTGCACCGGGTAGGAACGGCTCGCCGGTGGGCAGCATCGCCCAGCCCTGTTCCGGGGTGAACCGCGGGCCTCCCGAGCGGGCGAAGTCGCGGGCCAGGCCGATGTGTGCGGCGCTCAGCAGGTTGACGGTGAAACTCGGCGCGTCGAGGATCGCCTTGGCCGAGCGGCCGTTCATCACCGAGAAGGACAGCGCCGGTGGGTCGGCGGCGACCGAGGCGACGCTCGACGCGGTCAGACCGACGGGGCCGGCCGCGGCGATCACCGCGACACCTGTGGGATAGCGGCGGAAGGCGTCCTTGA
>DATMVU010000194.1:0-5375 GCA_035562875.1 Actinoplanes sp.
TGCGGTAGCGGATGTACTCGACGATCATGTGATCAACTCCAGATAGACGGGCGCGTACCCGGTCGACGATAACCGGTCACGCGCCCGAATTCACAGGTGAATCATTTGCACCTAACGGCTCAGCCGCTTGATGAAGGTCTCGGCGAGAGCGGTCGAGGAGTACGGATTCTGACCGGTGATCAAGTTGCGGTCCTCGACGACGCAGGAGCCCCAGATCGCCGGGGCCTTCTCGTATTCGGCACCCAGTCGCTCCAATTCCACCTGGAGGACGAAGGGGAGTTTTCCGGCCATGTCGGTGACCATCTCCTCGTCGTGCGAGAAGGCGCTCATCCGGTAGCCCTCGAACGGCCAGCGGCTGTGCGAGTCACGCAGCGGCAGCAGGGCCGACTGGCCGTGGCAGACCACCGCGAGCGGCTTGTCGAGCTCCAGGATCCAGCGCACGACCCGGGTCATGGCGGCGTCGTGGGGCAGGTCGTCCATGGCGCCGTGGCCGCCACTGATGTAGATCCCGTCGTACGTCGCCAGTTTCTCCCTGGTCAGGTCGCTGACGTTGCCGGGCTTCTTGAGCACGTCGAGGGTCTCGACGGCCTCCCGCCAGTGCTTGGCGTTCGCCTCGTCGTTGTTCGGCGAGCCCTGCGGGCGGGTGTAGCCGATGGTCTGCGGGTCGAGGCTGCCGGCGTCCGGGGTGGGCCGCTCGCCGCCGATGGTGGCCACGTCGACAGTGAAGCCGGCCGCGATGAACGCCTCGTAGGGCACGACGAACTCCTCGGCCCAGAAGCCGGACGCATGCTGCACGCCGTCCAGAAGGCCGAGGCTCTTCGATTTGGTCATCAGCACAAGAATGGTGGGCATTGGTGCCACGTCCTCTCATCGGGAATCTCCGGGAATCCGTTCCTTCCCTCAATGGAAAGCATATTCTCCGGGGCGTGCGGGGTGTCAAGGCCGATATCCACGAAGTACGCCGGGGAACCCCCGGTACCACACCCCGGGCAGCGCACCTGCGACAACGCTGCAAAACCGTCCCGAACCTGACGTTGTCGGCGCCTTGATTCGTGCCGTATTCACCGGCGCCAGAATTGCGGATATCATTTCCCTATTCGATTCGGCGCGCTTGTCCGGCGTGCCCGCGAACGCTCAGGCGTCATCCCTAGAAGGAGATCGCAATGGCTTCTACCACCATCGCCGACGACTTCCTGGTCACGCAGGTCCAGCTGCTGGAGGCCGGCGAGACCCAGACCATCGCCAACCGCTACGCCGAGGACGCCGTCTTCGTCCGGTTCGACTACGTGGCGCGGGGCCGGCAGCAGATCAAGGAGATGTTCGACGGCTACCTCAAGGAGAACCCGGAGGTCGGCGACCTCGCCGCGCTGAAGGTCACCGAGGACGTGCTGGTGTACCAGGCGTCCGAGCGGCTCAACGGCAAACTGGTCTGGGCGGTCGGCACGATGTTCTTCGAGAACGGCCTGATCGCCCGGCAGAGCGCCGCGTTCATCGAGCGGCCGTTCGAGTCCTGAGAGCAGCGGAGAGCCCCGGAGGATCCCCTCCGGGGCTTTTCCGTATACGCGAAGACGACGTATACGCGAAGACGACGTATACGCGAACGACGACGTATGCGTGACAGGACAGTGGCGGGGCTCCCACCGGAGCCCCGCCACTGTCTCTCTATGTCAGGCCCGGTGGGCCCCCGCATGGCGGATCAGGTGCTCGTCGTCCCGGTAGCCCTCACTGACCTCGACGACCAGGCCGTCCGGGTCGGTCAGCCAGACGCTGCGCCAGCCCTTGATGAAGTCGTCGAAGCTGAGCGGCCCCAGCGAGACCGGCACCCCCGCCGCCACCTCCAGGAAGGCGTCCAGGTCGTCGGTCTGGAACGCCAGGTGCCGGATGACACCGGGGTACGGCGGGCCGTCCCCGGGTCCACCCGGCCGCGGCGGCGAGGTGGACGAGAACAGTTCGAGATAGACGTCGTCGTGCCGGAGGAAGATGATCTCGTCTTCGCCCAGCGACACCACCCGGGCCCGCTGGAACCCGAACAGCCGGCTGTAGAACTGTTCGGTGGCCGCCTGATCACTGCAGTTCAGGGCGATGTGCGACCAGCGCGCGGCGGCCCGTGTCCCGGTCACCGCCGGCTCCGGTCGATCAGGATGTCGATGATCTGCCGGGCGAACAGGTGGGCGTGCATGCCGGTGCGGCCGGTGACCAGGTCGTCGCCGTCGACCACCACGTCCGCGTCGACGTACTCGGCGCCCATGTTGCGGACGTCGCCGGCCAGGTTGTTGTGGCAGACCACCTTGCGGCCCCGGATCGTCTCCGGGATCGAGGCGAGCAGCCAGAAGCCGTGGCAGATGACACCTTTGAGGATGCCCGGCTCGGCGAACGCCCGGCGCACGAACTCGGCCGCCGGCGCCAGCTCGTTCACGTCCTCGGTGTACCGCAACCGGTCCGAGACCATCCCGGACGGGACGATGACCGCGGCGTACGACCGCAATGTCTCGTCGTCGATCCACTCCAGGCTCTGGTGGGCGGAGAACGGCGCCCGCCACTCGTGCCCGAGGAAGGTGATCTGGTCCTGGCCCCAGAGCCGGGTCAGGAAGTGCACCTCGGCGCCCTCCTCGGCGAACCGGCGCTGGTAGTAGTGGATCTCCGGCTCGAAGAAGTCGCTCTCGATCAGGACCGCGATCCGGGTACCGGACAGCGGGCCGTCCCGCAGGGTCACGTCAGGCATGACCGGCCTCCTTGATCAGGTCGGCGGCGCGTTCGGCGATGGCTACGATGGCGGTGTGGCAGTTGCCGGACGGCACGGCCGGCATGACGCTGGCGTCCACCACCCGGACCCCCTCCACCCCGCGGACCCGCAGCTGCGGGTCGACGACGGCCAGGTCGTCGATGCCCATCCGGCAGGACCCGGCCTGGTGGTGGTAGCAGTCCGCGCGGTCGCGGACGAACTGTTCGATCTCGGCGTCGGTGCGTACCTGCGAACCGGGCAGCAGTTCACCCTTGAGCAGGCCCTTGAACGCCGACGATGCGAAGATGTCCCGGGACATCTTCACCGCCTCCACCATCCGCCGGACGTCGGACTGGTCGCCCAGATAGTTCGGGTCGATCAGCGGCGCGACGAGCGGGTCGGTGGACGCCAGACGGATGGTGCCGCGCGACTGCGGCCGGACCACGCCGGGCAGGATCGAGACGGCGTTGGGGTGCTGCTGGCCGACGATGATGTCGAACGGAACGTGCACGAACGCCAGTTGCAGGTCGGGAGCGAGCATCCCGGGCTCGGAGAGGGCGAACAGCGCCGACTCGGACAGGTTCTGCCGGCCCTGCTCGACCGGTTCGGCGGTCTCCGCGATCAGGCCGGTGAGCACGTGGTTGTGGAAGTTCTCGCCGACGCCGGGCAGGTCGGCGACGACCGGCACCCGGAAGTCGCGCAGCTGCCCGGCGGCGCCCAGGCCGGAGAGCAGCAGCAGTTTCGGGGACTCGATGGCACCGAGGCAGACGATCGTCTCGGCGCGGGAACGGACCGTGTGCACACCCGGTTCGGCCGGGGTGGCACCGCTCAGGACACGGCCCTCGGCCGGCCGCTCCGGCGGCACCTGCTGCTGGTAGCGGGCGCCGACGCAGCGGGTGCCCTCGAAGACCAGGTTCATCACGTACGCGTCGGTGCGCAGCGTGAGGTTGGGCCGGTCCAGCGCCGGCTCCAGGTAGGACTGCAGCGCCCCGCGCCGCTTGCCGTCCTTGACGTCGATGTGGTGCCAGCCGGTGCCGATCATCTCCGGGCCGTTGAAGTCGGGCACCTCGCGGTGGCCGAGCTCGCGGCAGGCGTCGATGAAGACCTGCGACAGCGGGTTGGGCCCGTGCTGCCCGGCGTTGGTGACGGTCTGCGGGCCGGTGGTGCCGATCCGCGGGTCGGTCCGGTCCTCCTGCGACTCCAGCTTGGCGAAGTACGGCTGCAGATCGGCGTACGACCAGCCGGCGGCGCCCTGGTAGGCCCAGTTGTCGAAGTCCGAGGAGTGTCCCCGGACGTGCATCATGATGTAGAGGTTGCTGCTGCCGCCGGGCAGTCTGCCGCGCGGCTCGTAGACCCGGCGGCCGCCCAGGCCGGGCTGCGGCACGGTCTGGTAACCCCAGTCGACACCGCTGCCGAGCAGGGTGAACCAGAGCGGGGCGATGTCCACGTTGGCGGGCACGAAGTCGCTGCCGGCCTCCAGGACCAGGACCTTGGTGTCCGGGTTCTCGCTGAGCCGGTGGGCGAGCACCGAGCCCGCGGTGCCACCCCCGACGATCACGTAGTCGTATTCCTCGTGTCGTGTCACGGCGCCGGCTCCCCTACGAGCCCAGCGCCGCGCGGAACGGCTGGGTGTCATGGAAGTTGGCCATGTAGACGATGACGCCGCCCTCGACCTTGAAGTAGTTCATCACGTCGGCCTCGATGCGGTTGCCGTCCGGCGTCTGCGCGGAGATGTGCGAGACCACGGCGGCCCGCTCCTTCTCCACGATGATCTCCTTGGGCTGGTTGCGGAACGACGCGTACATGCCGGGGAAACCGGCCATCATCTTGCGCAGCGTCTCCCGGCCCTCGACGTGCCCGGCGAGCTGTTCGTCCATCACCTGGTCCTCGGCGAACAGATCGCACCAGCCGTCCCAGTTCCCGGCGTTGGCCAGTTCGTAGTACCTCGTGACGACGGCTCTGGTGTTCACGGTCGTCTCCTTCGCGGTCTAGAGGGAGCCGGAGCCGGGCATCGGCTCCAGCCGGTCGACGATGTAGGTCTTGAGCTGCACGCCGCCCGGAACCGCGACCAGCTCCCAGGTCTGGTAGGCGTCGAAACCCAGCCACTCGCTCTTGGCGGCCGGCGGGTTCCAGATCTTGGCCTGCCAGTTGACGACGACGGAGAGGGTCGCGCCCTTCTCGTCGAGGCGGGTGATGTCGACGGCGGTGACGGTGTGCACCTCGTCGAAGAAGCGGTTGGTGACTGCCTTGTACCAGTCGGAGAAGCCGGCGTGCCCGCGGGCGGTCGCCTCCGGGAACCGCATCTCCAGGCCGTCGTCGATCAGGTACGGCAGGACCGCGCCCAGGTCGTCGTGCCGGTCCAGTGCGCGGTACCACTCGGTGACCAGTGAGCGGATGCCGTCGTCGGTCAGTGCCATGTCGCGCCCTTCCTTCCGGGTCGCCGGTGGTTCAGCGGCCGATGGTGTCGTCGGTCTGCAGGTCGATCAGGAGCGGGCGGCGGGTGGTGAGCATCCGCTCGACCGCCGCGGGGATCTGCTCGGGCTTGTCGACGCGGAGGCCGTCGGCGCCCAGCGACTCGGCCAGCCCCACGAAGTCGATCGCCGGGTGCCCCAGGTCGAACGACCGCGGGTGGTCCCGGCCGGTGATCCCCTGC
>DATMVU010000195.1:0-29207 GCA_035562875.1 Actinoplanes sp.
CCAGTGACTTCTCCCGGTCGGCGATGGCGACCCGGAGCCCGAAGTACTCGTCGAAGTCGCCGTGGTGACAGGCGGAGTCCGACCCGTACGACTCCATGGTCTCGACGTTGCGCTGCACCTGCCGGGCCAGGCCGACCACCGAACGGTCCGCCTGGAACTGGGCGAACGACGACTCGAGCAGCGCCCGGGACTTCTCCGCCCCGACACTGCCGACCAGGTTGACCGCCATGTTGTAGGACGGCCGGAACGAGGAGCGCAGCGGATAGGTGCGGGTGGAGGCGAGACCGGCGACGTGCCGCGGGTCGACCTCGGGGCTCCACAGCACCACCGCGTGGCCCTCGACGTCGATGCCACGCCGGCCGGCCCGGCCGGTGAGCTGGGTGTACTCCCCCGGGGTGAGGTCGACGTGCGCCTCGCCGTTGAACTTGACCAGCCGCTCGAGCACCACGCAGCGGGCCGGCATGTTGATGCCCAGGGCCAGGGTCTCGGTGGCGAAGACCGCCTTGACCAGGCCTTTGACGAAGCACTCCTCGACCGCCTCCTTGAAGGCGGGGAGCATGCCGGCATGGTGCGCGGAGACGCCGCGCTCCAGACCGTCGAGCCACTCCCAGTAGCCCAGCACCGACAGGTCCTCGGCGGGGATGTTCGCGACCTTGGCGGTGGCGATGCGCCGGATCTCGGCCCGCTCCTCGGGCAGGGTCAGCCGCAACCCGGCGTCGAGGCACTGTTTCACCGCTGCGGCACAACCGGCCCGGCTGAAGATGAACAGGATCGCCGGGAGCAGGTCGGCGCGCTGCAGCCGCTCGACCACCTCCGCGCGGGGCGGCGGCTGCCAGCGCTTGCCGCGGCCGCCCTTCCACCCGGTGGCGGCCCGGTCGGTGAACTCCTGCCGGCGCTCCATCTCCCGGGTGTAGCGCAGCAGCTCGGGATGGACGTCGTGTTTGCGGGCCGCGTCGGCGTCGTGGAACAGGTCGAACATCCGCCGGCCGACGAGCATGTGCTGCCACAGCGGGACCGGGCGGTGCTCGCTGACCACCACCTCGGTCTGGCCGCGAACGGTGACCAGCCAATCGGCGAACTCCTCGTAGTTGCTGACCGTGGCGGAGAGGGACACCAGTGTCACCGAGGAGGGCAGGTGGATGATCACCTCCTCCCAGACCGCGCCGCGGAACCGGTCGGCGAGGTAGTGCACCTCGTCCATCACCACATAGGCCAGATTGCGCAGCTGGTCGGAGCCGGAGTAGAGCATGTTGCGCAGCACCTCGGTGGTCATCACCACCACCGGGGCGTCGCCGTTGATCGTGTTGTCACCGGTGAGCAGCCCGACCTTGTCGGCGCCGTAGCGCGCCACCAGGTCGTGGTATTTCTGGTTGGACAGCGCCTTGATCGGGGTGGTGTAGAAGCACTTGCGCTCACCCGAGCGCAGCGCCAGATGCACCGCGAACTCACCGACCACCGTCTTGCCGGCGCCGGTCGGGGCGCACACCAGCACGCCGCTGCCGCGCTCCAGGACCTCGCACGCCTCGCGCTGGAAGTCGTCCAGGTCGAAGCCCACGTCCAGCATGAAATCCTCGAGGGCCGGGTGCGCCGCCCGCCGCTTGGATGCCGCATATTTCTCGGCGGGACTCGTCATGCGCACAAGGCTAGTTCGTGGGTATGACAAAACGCAGCACGGTTATGGGGCCGTCCGAGCCCCGCACCCGGGTCGGTAAGGTGCACGACGTGCCGGATGCCTCGAATCTCTCCCCCCACCCGGCACGGCCTGTCGAGGCCGTGCTGTTCGACTTCCACGGCACACTCGCTCAGGTCGAGGATCCGCTGACCTGGGTGCAGTCGGCGGCGGCGGCGTGCGGGGCCGCGCTGGACCGGGGAAAGGCGACGATTCTGGCGGACCGGCTGCTGACCGCGGGCCGTGCCGGTGGCCCGGTGCCGACCCGGGTGCCGCCGCATCTGGCCGAGTACTGGGCGGACCGGGATCTCTACGCGCACAGCCACCGGGCCGCCTACACCGGGCTGGCCGCGACGGTGCACACCGACGTGGAGGGCCTCGCCGACGCGCTCTACGACCGGCTGCTGGAGCCGGCCGGCTGGGTCCCCTATCCGGACACCGAGCCGACGCTGCGCACACTGCACGAAGCGGGTGTCAAGGTGGCGGTGGTCAGCAACATCGCGTTCGACATCCGGCCGCTGTTCGCCTCGTGGGGGCTGGACGGCCTGGTCGACGGATTCGTGCTGAGCTATGAGATCGGCCGGATCAAACCCGACCCGATGATCTTCTACCGGGCGTGCGGGCTGCTCGGGGTGGACCCGGAACGCGCGCTGATGGTGGGTGACAGCCCGGCCGACGCGGGCGCTGTCAAGGCGGGCTGTGCCGCGTTCCTGGTGCCGGCCGCCGACCCCGGCAAGCCGAACGGTCTGTCGTCGGTGCTGTCGCTGGCGCTGACGGCTCAGGCGTAACGGTCGAGGTTCGTACCCAGGCGGCCCTTTCCGGTGGTCTTCGGCTGTTTCTCCGGTTCGTTGTCGGTGGGGGCGCTCGCGGCCTCGGCCATCGCCTTGACCGCCTCCTTGGCCGATCCCAGCAGCGACGACGCGCTGCCGAGAAGGGAGTTGGCCCGGGGCCCGATCGGATTCGTCATGCCTCTACCTTCGGCCCGCCGGGACGAAAGCTCAGCGCAGCAACCGAATCGCACCCGGCACACATCTCACCTCGAGGGGCAGCGGGCCGAATCGTTCGCCGTCGGCATACCCGACGATCCCCTCGGCTTCGATCCGCACGGTCCGGGCCTGCCGCACGGTGACCCGAGGATCGGTGACATGGGTGCCGGCCCGCAGCCGCGGTTTGAGCCGGGCCAGGCCGCCCCGCCCGAGTGGTGAGGTGAAGACGACGTCGAGCAGCCCGTCGGCGGGGTCCGCGTCCGGCACGATCCGCATCCCACCGCCATAGGTCGGGCAGTTGCCGACAGCGACCACTTCGGCGTCGAAGGTGTACACCTCACCATCCAGGTGCAGGGTGTACCGCCGGGCCCGGGCCCGTGCCAGCTCCAGAAGGATCGCCAGGTCGTAGCGCCGTGGGCCACGGGGCCAGCGCATCCGGTTGGCCCGCTCGTTGATCAGCGCGTCGAACCCGGCAGCGAGCACGGCCCCGAACCAGCGTCGCTCACCGTGGCCGTCCTCGGTCCGGGCCAGATCGAACCGGTGGTCCCGCTGATCCCGCAACGCCCGGCCGATCCCCTCCGCGGCCCGCAACGGCTGCTGGGGTACGCCCACCGAGGTCGCGAAGTCGTTCCCGGTACCCGCCGGCACCACTCCGAACGCCACCTCCGTCCCGGCCACCGCCTGCAACACCCGGTGCACCGTGCCGTCCCCACCGACGGCGACCACCGCGGCGGCCCCGTCGGCGACCGCCTCGTGACAGACGGCCTCCGCCTCGATGCCGCTCCCGGCCACCAGCAGCCGAACGTCCCGCCCGCTCACCGCGAGCGCCTCGACCACCCCGGGAAGCAGACCGCGGTGCCGGCCACGCCCCGCGGAGGGGTTGGCCAGCACCGCGATGAAATCACTCGGCGCCACTGGTGACCGGGATCAGGTCATGTCGTCGTAGCGGCGTTCGATCGGTTTCGGCTGCTCGACCGGCGACGGGCCGTCGACCGCTGTCGGCGCCTCGATCGGGTCGGACGCGCCGACCGGCACCCGGTCCTCGGGCAGCTCGGAGATCGAGTCGTCGTCCAGGCCCTCGTAGAGTTCCTTGCCGCGGCCCTTGCGCTTGTCGTTGAGGAACGCGACCCCGACGGCGATGAAGTACAGCACCGTGATGCAGGCCGCGAGCAGGCACATGCCGAACGGCCCGGGGTCGGGCGAGGCGATCGCGCCGAACAGGAACGAGAGGAAGACCACGGCCCGCCACCAGCTCAGCAGCCTACGGGCACTGACCACTCCGGTGAAGTTGAGCATCAGCAACAGCAGTGGGAACTCGAACGCCGCCCCGAACAGCAACAGCATGTTCATGACGAAGCCGACGTACGACGTGACTTCCAGCTTCGTCGACTCGCCGATGACACCGGCCTGCATGATGAAGGCCAGGCTGTGCCCGATCACGAAGTAGGCGAGGGTGGCGCCACCGACGAACAGCGGAGTGGCGAGTCCGACGAAGACGTAGGCCCACTTGCGCTCGCTGCGGTGCAGGCCCGGCGCGACGAACGCCCAGAGCTGGTAGAGCCAGACCGGGGAGCCGAGGATCAGACCGACCCAGAGGGCGATCTTGAGGCGCAGCATGAGCTGGTCGGTCACCGCGAGGGTGATGAACTCGCAGCTCCCGGTCGAGTCCACCGAGCTGGGCAGATCACAGTACGGCGCCTTGAGGACCCCGAAGACCCAGTTCGAGACGATGAAACCGACGATCAGGCCGACGATGACACCGATCGACGCGATGAAGAGCCGGTTACGCAGCTCCCGGACGTGCTCGATCAAGGTCATCGAGCCGTCGGCCGCCTGCTCGAACTTGGTGGGCCCCTTTTTCTTACGCAGGCTCAGTTCCATCGGCCCGGATCAGCGGTCGTTGGTGCGGTGCTGGACCGGGTCCACGAACGGCTGCGCCTGCGGAGCCTGGTAGCCCTGCGGGGCCGGCTGCTGGTAGCCCGGCTGCGGGGTGGCCTGCTGGAAACCCGGCTGCGGCGGGGCCTGCTGGTAGCCGGGCTGCTGCTGGTACGGCTGCTGGACCTCGCCGTGCAGCGGGCCGTGCCCGAACTGGGCGTCCGCCTTGTCCGCGAGGTTGTCCTTGTTGTCGTCGTCGACCAGGCCCTTGGTCTCGGCCTTGATGATGCGCAACGAACGTCCGAGGGAGCGCGCCGCGTCCGGAAGCCGCTTGGCACCGAAGAGCAGGACCAGCACCACAACGAGGACGATGATGTGCCATGGCTTGAGCATGCCCATGGTGAAGACTCCAGTCGGTCGGTTCAGGTTGCGGGGTCCATCGTACGTGTGGATCCCGGTGAAGTTGCCCTCCGGAACCTTCCGGTTTCTTATGATCTTCCGGAGGATTCCGACGGCAGGTCGGTGAACTCCTCTACTTTCGCCCGCGGCCGGCCTTGATCGTCTCGACATGGTCCTGGGCCAGCTCAGCCCGCTCCTGCAGACCCTCGAGGGTCACCTGGAGACGCTCACCGGCGGCCTGCAGCGCGAGCGCCTCCTCCTGCCGGTGCTGGAGCTTACGGGCGGCACGCTCCAGCCCGTGCAGCCGGCCGAGTGTCTTCAGCGCGGCGACGGACAGGACGATCAGCGCGATCACCACCACGGCGATCCAGACCCACATCAGCACGGGGACAACCCTAACCCGCGGGAGCCGCGTACTGGCCGAGCGCGGTCGCCGCCTGGTCGCGGATCCGGTCCAGGAGCTCCGGCGGGCCGACCACCGTCACGTCGCGGGCCTGGCCGGTGAGGAACCGCTGCGCCCAGCCCAGGTCGGTGACCCGCATGCTGACCAGCCACTCCGCATCGGTCCGGTCGACGTGCTCGACCGGGTAGTACTCGGTGATCCACCGGCCGGCGCGCCCCACCCGCAGGGTGACCAGCGGCAGTTCGGCGCCGGGACGGAAGACGCCCCCGGTCACGTCGTGCGGCACCGCCGCGTCCGGTGGCGCCGACACCTCGTCCAGCTCGGTGAACGCGTCGATCCGGTCGATCCGGAACAACCGGACCGCCTCGGCGCGCCGGCACCACGCCTCCAGGTAGTTGAAGCCGCCGACCATCAGCATCCGCATCGGGTCGACCACCCGGTCGGTGGACTCGTCCCGCGACGGGGTGTAGTAGGTCAGCCGCAGCGCGTGCCCGGACTCGACAGCCGCCCGGACCGCGGCGAGCCGCTTCTGGTTGGCCGGCAGGCGCACCGCCACCGGGGCTCCGGCCAGATCGCCTGCCGCGTTCTCGATCTTGGCGAGGGCGCGCTCGATGGCGTCCCGGGTGCCGATACCCGGTGTCTCGGCGAGCATCCGCAACGCCACCACCAGAGCGAGCGCCTCGTCCGGGTTGAGCCGCAGCGGCTTGTCCATGCCGGCGTCGTGGCTGATCGTGACGTGGTCGCCGTCGATGGCCATGTCGATCAGGTCGCCGGGGCCGTAACCGGGCAGCCCGCACACCCAGAGCAGCTCCAGGTCCTCGCGCAGCTGCTTGCCGGTGACACCCAGATCGGCGGCGGCCTCGGAGATCAAGATCCCGGGGCGGGCCAGCAGGTACGGCACCAGGTTGAGCAACCGGCCGAGGCGGTCGCCGGAGGGAGTCCGAGGAGCACTCATGCGGTCACCGCCGGGATCTCGTGGCGGGCGATCAGTTCCTTGAGATGCCGGATCACAGCTTCACGCAGCTCGGGTGGCCCGTCGGCGCGCGCGTCCGGCCCGTACCCGGCGATCCGGGAGGCCAGCCAGTCGACGTCCCCGAAGTTGATGGTCAGCCGGTCGCCGTCGGGACCGGATGTCACGTCGGCGGCCATCCGGCGCAGTCCGGCGGCCCGTCCGGGACGGACCGTGACGGTGGCCCGCCCGGTCCGTGCGATCGGCCCGGACGACCGGGCCACGTGGCTGATCAGGTCGGCGCCGGCCGGCGGTTCGAAGGCTCCGGTGGGTCCACCGGCGCGCACGTCACCGACGATCCGGGAGAGCCGGAAACAGCGGGTGGCGTCCCGGTCCCGGTCGTGGCCGACCACGTACCACCGGCCGCGCCAGCAGACCACACCCCACGGCTCCAGGCGGCGGGTGCTCGGCTCGTCGACCTCCGGCACCCGGTACTTGAAGGTGACCGCGCGCCGATCCCGGGCGGCCGAGGTGAGCGGCCCGAACGACGGGTCGACGGTCACCACCGGCTCCACCCCGAGGGTGGCCTGCGGATCCACCTCGACCCCGGCGGCCCGGAGTTTGGCCAGCCCGGAGGAGGCGGCGGCGGCCAGCCCGGCATGCTGCCAGAGCCGGGCGGCGATACCCACCGCGGCGGCCTCGTCCGGTTCGAGCAGGATATCGGGGAGGGCGTACTCCCGCTGGGCGATCCGGTACCCGGGCTCCTGGTCGAAGATGCTCGCCGTGCCCGTCTCCAGCGGCACGCCGAGTTCCCGCAGCTCCGCCTTGTCCCGCTCGAACTTCCGCTGGAACGCCTCGTGGTCCCGTGGATCGGACGGGTCGTGCTCGTAACCGGGCACGGTCAGGGCGATCTGCGCGGCGGTGAGGAACCGTCGCGTGGACAGGAGACAGATGACCAGGTTGACCAGGCGCTCGGTGCGGGTGCGCGACACGAGACGCAACGCTAGCAGGCCCCTCGGGAGGGCTGTTATCCGTCACTGCGCCAGGGAAGAGCGGAATGCGGCTTTCTCCGGCCGCCCGCGACATCGGCCAGCGAACCACTCGGCCGGCAGGCGAGAATTCTGACGGAGAGTCACCGATAGGCGACCGTACTGCCGGGACTCTCACTCCTATGATTACTGCCCGGACCACCGGGCCGACGGCCGGGAGCCGCCTGTGAGCGCCAGCACGCATCGACCGATCCTGCTGCGCCCGGTTCTCCCGATCTGCCGCCGGCTGCGCACCGGCGTACGGCTGGTTCTCCTGGTGGTCGTGCTGCTCCTGCCCGGGATCGCCGCCACCGGTCTCTACACCTCGACCCGCAACCAGCAGATCGATTTCAGCACCGCCGAGAACGACGGCGCCGACGCGCTCCAGCCGATCCTGACGGCCCTGGCCGGCACCGCGACGGGCGATGCGGTGGACATCACCGCGGTCCGCCGGGTCGCCGAGGCCTACCCCGGCCTGGACCTCGCACAGCAGGTCGCCGCGTTACCCGAGCCGGGCACCGGCGGCGCGGCCGAGCGTCATGCCCTCGCGCAGGCCCTGGTCGCGCTGATCACCCATCTGGGCAACACGTCCAACCTGATCCTCGACCCCGACCTGGACTCCTTCTACGTGATGGACGCCCAGATCGTGCAACTGCCCCGGGTCCTGGCCGGTGTGGCCCAGGCGGCCACCGTCCCCGCCGCGGGAGAGGAACGCATCGCGCAGCGGGCCATCCTGGCAGGCAACCTCACCGCGGCCGCCGACGGCCTCGACGCCGATCTGGAGACCGCCGGGCAGCACACCCGGCAGTCCGGCCTGACCACACGGCTGCGGGGCGTGGCGGCGGTCAGCGCCGCCGCCCGGGACCTGTCCGCCCGGCTGACCGCCGACCTCACCGGGACCACGCCGATCGCCGATCCCGCCGCCGCCGTCGCCGCGCGGGCCGTCGTCGGCCCCCTGCACGACACCCTCACCGACCTGCTCGGCACCCGGATCGACGGCTTCCGGCACGAGCGCACCCTGGCCCTGGCCGGCACCGGCATCGGCTTCCTGCTGGCCGGCTGGCTCGCCGCCGGCATCGTCTGGAGCACCACCCGGGACGTCCGGCTCACCCTGACCGCGGTGACCGCGATCGCCGACGGCGACCTGGAACCGCGCCCCCTGCCGGCCGGCCGCGACGAGGTCGGCGACATCGGCCGGGCCCTGGACGCCGCCCGCGACCGGCTCCGCCTGCAGGACGCCGCCATCCGGGCCGGCCAGGCCGCCCAGGACCAGCAGCTCCGGGCCGGGTTCCTGCATCAGAAGCAGGCCGAGGCCCAGTTCCGGCGGCGCACACAGACCGTCATCAACGAGTCCACCGACGTCATCGCCGACGAACTGCGCCGGGTCACCGGGCAGGTCAGTCAGGTCCGCGACTCCGCGGACGTCATCGACACCAGCATCAGCACCGCCGACGCGGCCACCGCCGCCGTCGTCGAGCAGGCCCGTCACGCCGAGGAGATGATCACCTCGCTGGAGAGCAGCCTGCGCCGGGTCGCCTCCACCGCCGACCTGGTCACCGGTATCGCCGGCCAGACCCGGCTGCTCGCGCTGAACGCCACCATCGAGGCCGCGCGGGCCGGTGACCTCGGGGAGGGCTTCACCGTCGTCGCCGACGAGGTCAAGCAGCTCGCCAACAACACCAGCAACTCCACCGAACAGATCATCGCCACCATCACCGATCTGGAACGTGACACCGCGGCCATGGCCACCACCATCACCACCATGATCGAGGGCATCTCCAGCGTCGGCCGGGCCACCGACTCGCTGCGCACCGTCGCCGCCGATCAGGACGCTCTGGTCGATCAGCTCTCCACCGCGATGCGGGACACCCTGACCCGGGTCGAGCAGATGTCCGACCTGGCCGCACGCCTGGAACGCCGCCAGCACGACCGGGTCGCCGCGGCCAGCACCGCCACGATCGCCCCGGCCGGGGGCTCCCCGGCCCGGGTCGTGCTGATCAACATCAGCGCGGGCGGCATGCGGTGCACACCACCGCCGGGACACGCTCTGCACGACGGTGACACCGTCACGGTCACCGTCGACCACGACGGGCAGAGCATCAGCACCCACGCCACCGTCGTCAACACCACCGGCGGCGACAGTCCCGAAGCGGGCCTGCAGTTCCTGCTCCCCGACGAGTCCACCGCCGAGGACGTCGCCGCCTTCGTCCAGCGCCTGCTCGATCACACCCAGTCCTGACCCTACCCGGCGGTGGGGGCCGTCCCCACCCGGCGATAGGGTCGCGGCCATGGTGCGGTGGCGGTCCGGGACGGTGCGGTCGGTGCGGCGGAGCTGGCGTGGTGCCGTCGAGGTCGACGTGGTCACCGGCGACGGCCCGCTGCGGGCGCTCGCCTACCCCGATCTGGTCGGCAGCCCGGAGCCCGGCGACCGGGTGCTGCTCAACGTCGGCGCCCTGGTGATGGGCCTCGGCACCGGAGGCTACGCGCTGGTGGTGGCCCTGCCCGACCGGCTGCCCGAGGACCCGGTCGGCGCCGGCACGGACCGCGACTCGGGTCATCTGGTCAAGGCCCGCTACACCCCGCTGCAGGCGATCCTGCTCGGTGTCGACGAGGAGGCGTCCCCGCACCGCGAGGTGATGGCCACCGCCGACACGATCGACGGGATGCCGGTGGTCACCGCCGATCTGCATTCGGCGCTGCCGGCGATCCTGGCCGGGATCCGGGCCGACCGCCCGGAGGCCCGGGTCGCCTATCTGATGACCGACGGCGGGGCTCTGCCGGCCTGGTTCTCCCGCACCCTGGACGGTCTGCGCGACCATCTGGCCGGGACGGTCACCACCGGGCAGGCGTTCGGCGGCGACCTGGAGGCGAGCACCGTGCACACCGGGCTGCTCGCCGCCCGGCACGTGCTGCGCGCCGACGTGACGATCGTCGCCCAGGGGCCGGGCAACCTCGGCACCGGCACCCCGTGGGGCTTCTCCGGGGTGGCGCTGGGTGAGGCCGTCAACGCGGTGGCGGTGCTCGGCGGCCGCCCGGTCGGGTCGTTGCGGATCTCCGACGCGGACGGCCGGGAGCGTCATCGCGGGGTGTCGCATCACTCGCTCACGGCGTACGGGAAAGTCGCTCTGACCTGCGCCGACCTGCCGGTGCCGGACGGTCTGGAGCCCGGCCTGGCCGCCGCCGTCGACGCCGCGCTCGCGCCGCTCGGCAGCCGGCACCGCATCGTCCGCGTCCCGGCCGGCGGGCTGGACCGGGCGCTGCGGGACAGCCCGGTGCCGCTCTCCACGATGGGCCGCAAGCTGGATCAGGACCACGGTTACTTCCTGGCAGCCGCCGCGGCCGGTCGGCACGCGGCCACGCTGCTGACCTGATCAGGCGCTGAAGATCAGGTACGCCCAGCCGCCCACCAGCAGCACCAGGATCAGGGCCAGCGCCCAGGTCGGCACCTTGTGGTCACCCTCGCGGGCCTGCTGGATCTCCTTGCGGATCCGCTCCCGGCGACGGTCGAACCGCCGGTTACGGACCTCGAATTCGGAACGTTCGGGGGGTTCGGGCTGGCCGGAGTCACTCATGATCCGGCCAGCCTAGCCCGCCGCTCTCACATGCTGGCGATCAGGCGTTCCACCCGCTCGTCGTACGCCCGGAACGGGTCCTTGCAGAGCACCGTCCGCTGCGCCTGGTCGTTCAGTTTCAGGTGCACCCAGTCGACGGTGAAGTCCCGCCGCTTCTCCTGGGCGTGCTTGATGAACTCGCCCCGCAACCGCGCCCGGGTGGTCTGCGGCGGGGTCTCCTTGGCCTCGAAGATCTGCAGATCATTGGCGATCCGGTCGACCGTCTTGCGCTTCTCCATCAGTGCGTACAGCCCACGGCCCCGGCGGACGTCGTGGTACGCCAGGTCGAGCTGCGCGATCCGCGGGTGTGACATCGGGATCTCGTGTTTGGCCTGGTACCGCTCGATCAGCTTGTACTTCGACACCCAGTCGATCTCGCGGGCCACCGGGTCCAGGTTCTCCGACTCGATCGCGTTCAGCACCCGGCCCCACAGCTCGACGACCCGTTTCGCCACCGGGTCACCGCCGCGGCGCTCGACGAACTCGGTCGCCTTCGCGAGGTACTCCTGCTGGATCTCCAGCGCGGAGACCTCCTTGTTGTTCGCCAGCCGGATCTTGCGGCGGCCGGTGATGTCGTGGCTGACCTCGCGGATCGCCCGGATCGGGTTCTCCAGGGTCAGGTCCCGCATCACCACCCCGGCCTCGATCATCCGGAGCACGATGTCGGCGCTGCCCACCTTGAGCAGGGTGGTGACCTCGTTCATGTTCGAGTCACCGACGATCACGTGCAGGCGGCGGTAGCGCTCGGCGTCGGCGTGCGGCTCGTCGCGGGTGTTGATGATCGGCCGGGACCGGGTGGTGGCGCTGGAGACGCCCTCCCAGATGTGCTCGGCCCGCTGGGAGAGACAGAAGACGGCGCCCCGCGGGGTCTGCAGCACCTTGCCGGCACCACAGATCAGCTGACGGGTCACCAGGAACGGGATCAGCACGTCGGCGAGCCGGCCGAACTCACCGTGCCGCGACACCAGGTAGTTCTCGTGGCACCCGTACGAGTTGCCGGCCGAGTCGGTGTTGTTCTTGAAGAGGTAGATCTC
This sequence comes from Actinoplanes sp., assembly GCA_035562875.1. GTDB lineage: Bacteria > Actinomycetota > Actinomycetes > Mycobacteriales > Micromonosporaceae > Actinoplanes. The sequence continues at coordinate 11,955 of DATMVU010000195.1, forward strand.
CCCCGCGATGCCCTCGTCGTGCAGACGCTTCTCCGCGTCGACGAGCAGGCCTTCCAGGATCCGTTCACCGGCCCGGTCGTGGGCGACCAGATCGGTGACGGAGTCGCACTCGGGGGTCGCATACTCAGGGTGGGAACCGACGTCGAGGTAGAGACGGGCGCCGTTACGGAGAAAGACGTTGCTGCTGCGTCCCCAGGACACCACTCGGCGGAACAGGTAGCGGGCCACCTCGTCCGGAGACAGCCGCCGCTGCCCCCGATAGGTGCACGTGACTCCGTACTCGGTCTCGAGGCCGAAAATTCGCCGTTCCATGTCAGAACACTACCGGTAGGAACCGGGGGTTTCCATGATTGCGGGGCGTGAATCAATCGACCACACCCCGCAATCGACTACTTCTGCGGATCCGCGTCGGTCTCCGGCGCCGCCGACTCGGTGGGCTTGCCCTCGGCCGGTGCGGGCGGAGCCGCGTCCACCTCACCGAGATCGGCCTCGGACACCGCCTGGTGCCCCAGCAGAGTGGTCAGCGCCGTCCCGATGATCCGCCGGAACGCCCGCCCCGGACGGCGCCGGTCCAGGACCGCCACCTCCAGCTGCTTCGGCGTCAGCGTCCGAGCCTGGCCGTTCTCACCGCCCACACTGCCCAGCGCCTCGGCGGCCAGGGCCAGCGCCGCGGTCAGCTCGGCCGACCCGTCGTGCCGGTCCCTCAGCACGGCGGCGATCGCCTCGGCCTGACCGCCCATCGCCATGAAACCCGGCTCGTCCATGACCGAACCGTCATAGGTGATCCGGTACAGCTCGTCGGTCTCCGGCGAAGCACCGACCTGCGCGACACAGATCTCCACCTCGTACGGCTTCTGCGTCTCGGAGAAGATCGCACCCAGTGTCTGGGTGTACGTGTTCGCCAGTGCCCGGGCCGTCACGTCCCGCCGGTCGTAGCTGAGACCGACCATGTCGGCCATCCGCACACCGCCGCGGCGCAGCGCCTCGAACTCGTTGTACCGGCCCACCGCGGCGAACGCGATCTTGTCGTAGATCTCGCTGATCTTGCGCAGGGTGGTGATGTTCTCGGCGACCAGCAGGATGCCGCCCTCGTACGTCAGCACCACCGCCGAGCGACCACGGGCGATGCCCTTGCGGGCGTACTCGGAACGGTCCCGCTGAACCTGCTCCGGTGATGCATAGAACTGCATTGCCACGGGTGGCTACCTCCTCAGTCGAAAGAAAAGGCGGATCAGCCGCCGGGGTTCTCCGTACGCCCCGCGACGACCCGCTCGGCCACCGTGGTGATCTCCTCGTCGGTCAGCCGGTGGGTACCGTTCGCCGTAGCGGTCATCACCACCGGGTAGATCTTGCGGATGACGTCCGGCCCGCCGGTCGCGGTGTCGTCGTCGGCCGCGTCGTACAGCGCCTCGACCGCGAGGTTGATCGCCTCGTCGGTGCTCAGCCCGGCCCGGTAACGCTTCTTCAGCGCCGACTTCGCGAACAGCGAACCCGACCCGATCGCCTCGTAGCCGGTCTCCTCGTAGAGCCCGCCCGCGATGTCGAAGCTGAAGATCCGGCCGGCCCGCGCCGTGTCCGCCGGAGCCAGGTCGAAGCCCGCGAACAGCGGGACCACGGCCAGGCCCTGCATCGCCGCGCCGAGGTTGCCGCGCACCATCGCGGCCAGGCGGTTCGCCTTACCGTCGAGGGAGAGCATCGCCCCCTCGATCTTCTCGTAGTGCTCCAGTTCGACCTGGAACAGGCGGATCAGCTCGATACCGATACCGGCGGTACCGGCGATGCCGATCAGCGAGTAGGCGTCCGCGGGGTGGACCTTCTTGATGTCCCGGCTGGCGATCAGATTGCCCATGGTCGCCCGGCGGTCACCGGCCATCACCACACCGTCGGCCGTCGCGATGGCGACGATCGTGGTGCCGTGCGGCGCGATGTCGGCGGACAGCCCGGGAGGCAGCGGCCGCCGGCCCGGAAGCAGCTCCGGCGCGGCCTGACTCAGGAACTGCGTGAAGGAGGACGTCCCCGTAGTGGTGAAGAAATCCGGTAGACGCCCGGATGGATCAAAGCCCGTCGCCACGTGGTTCCTTTCAAGGTACGTGCAGTTGAAGCACAATATCCCGCTGAGGCCCGCGGGTGCGATCAACGCCATCGACAAGTCTTGAGGGAATGACGGACGCCGCCGAGGGGGCGGCGTCCGGTCACTCAGAAGCGGACAAGACGGTCACTGACCGCCTTTTTGGACATAGCCGCGGACGAATTCCTCGGCGTTCTCCTCGAGGACGCTGTCGATCTCGTCCAGCAGGTCGTCGACGTCCTCGGTGATCTCCGCGTGCCGCTCGGCGACCTCGGGATTGGCCTCGACGGTGACGTCCTCGATCTCGGAGTCACTGGAGCCCTTGCTGCTCTGCGACTGTCCACCGGTGTCTCGGGTTGCCATGGATGTCCCCCTTCAAGAGCCACCCGAAGTCCTGCAACATCGGGTTGGAAAAAACCTACCTCGCGCCTGTGACGAAAAGGCCCGCCGGAACGGGTGTTTTCTCACCGGCTGGTGATCACCTCGAGCAGATCCTTGGCGCTCTCACACTTGTCGAACAGCGCCCCGACATGCTTGCGGGTGCCTCGCTCCGGTTCCATCATCGGCACCCGGACCAGCGACTCCCGGCCCACGTCGAAGATCACCGAGTCCCAGCTGGCGGCGACCACCTCGGACGCGTACTGCGCGAGACAGCGGCCGCGGAAGTACGCCCGGGTGTCCTCCGGCGGGTCGTACATCGCGGCCTGGGTCTCCTCGGGGTCGAGCAGCGTCTTCATCGACCCGCGCGCGACCAGCCGGTGGTAGAGGCCCTTCTCCGGCCGCACGTCGGAGTACTGCAGGTCGACGAGCTGGAGTTTCGGCGACGACCAGGTGAGGTTCTCGCGCTCCCGGTAACCCTCCAGCAGCCGCAGCTTGGCGACCCAGTCGAGACTGTCGGAGAGCAGCATCGGGTCACGGCCGAGCTTGTCGAGGACGTCCTCCCACCGGTCGAGCACGTCGGCGGTCTGCTCGTCCACGTCGGCGCCGTAGCGCTCGTCGACGAACTGGCGGGCCCGCTCGTAGTAGGCCCACTGCAGGTCGAGAGCGGTCAGCCGGCGGCCGTCGCGCAGTCGCATCAGGTGGCTGAGGGTGGGGTCGTGGCTGACGTTCTTCAGCTCGCTCACCGGGTCGGCGATGCCGAGTTCACCGGTGAACACCTTCTCCTCGATCATGTTGAGGATCAGGGCGGTGGTGCCCACCTTGAGGTAGGTGGAGATCTCCGACAGGTTGGCGTCGCCGATGATGACGTGCAGGCGGCGGTACTTGTCGGCGTCGGCGTGCGGCTCGTCGCGGGTGTTGATGATCGGCCGTTTGAGGGTGGTCTCCAGTCCGACCTCGACCTCGAAGAAGTCGGCTCGCGAGGAGATCTGGAAGCCGGCGCCGGAGCCGTCCTGCCCGATGCCGACCCGGCCGGCTCCGCAGAAGATCTGGCGGGTGACGAAGAACGGGGTCAGGTGGGCGACGATGTCGGCGAACGGAGTCTGCCGGCGCATCTGGTAGTTCTCGTGAGCGCCGTACGACGCGCCCTTGTTGTCGGTGTTGTTCTTGTAGAGCTGGATGCGGTGGGTGCCGGGGATGGTCGCGGCCCGGCGGGACGCCTCGGCCATCACCCGCTCGCCGGCCTTGTCCCACTTGACGATGTCGAGCGGGTTGGTGACCTCGGGGGTGCTGAACTCGGGGTGGGCGTGGTCGACGTAGAGCCGCGCGCCGTTGGTCAGTATCACGTTGGCGAGGCCGAGGTCCTCGTCGGCGAGGGCTTCGGCGGGGTCGTAGGCGGCGCCGGAGTAGGTGAACCCGCGGGCGTCACGCAGCGGCGACTCCTCCTCGTAGTCCCACCGGGCACGGCCGTTGCGGTTGAGCTCGGGGCGGGCGCCGTAGGCGTTGACCACCTGGGAGGACGTGACCATCGGGTTGGCACCGGGCTGCCCGGGAACGGAGATGCCGTACTCGACTTCGGTACCCATAATCCTGCGAACGCTCATGCGACCACCCTGTCCGCCACGAAGCTGCGCCTGCTCATGTATCGAGCCTAGACGCTCTGGTAGCGCTTTCCGAAGCGGGGAGTACGCGCGTCCGTACCTTCCGTGGCGACTTTGATCACCGGGAGCCGCCGGGCCAGGTTCTGCGCGGGACGTTCGATCCACCGGTGACCGGCCCAGGCTGCGGCGAGGGAGCCGGTCACGAACACGACGGTGGTGGTCAGCGGGTGGGTGGTGAACTGCCGGACCACGATGAGGACGGGCAGATGCAGCAGATAGAGCGAATAGCTGATCGCTCCGAGCCGGGCGAGCACGGTGGGGACGGCCCGTTCGCGCAGGGCGTAGGCGGCGGCGAAGGTGACGGTGACGGCCGCGGCGACGGCGGGCGTCACGTGGATCGCGACACCGGTGGCCACCACGGCGAGGACGGCCACGGCGACGGCCGGCCGGATCCGGCGATACTGCACATGGTGGACGACGGTGCCGGCGAACATCACCGCGAGCATCTGCGTGGCCTGCGCCGACGACGCGCTGGTGACCTGCCCGGTGGCGTGCCCGTTCAGCAGGGGCAGCGCGACGGCGCCGAGGCCGATGCCCCCTGCGGCCAGGATCAAGATCTTCTTACCGCCGATGGTGTACGCACAGAGCACGGTGATCATGAGGGCGGTCACCACGATCGCACTGTGGCGGCGATCGGCGGCGGTGGCACCGAACAGGCCGTCGGGCGGGCCGGTGAGCGCGAGCACGGTGAGCCCGGTGGCCCACCAGACGGCCGCGCTGCGCCACCGCCAGGTGAACAGCCCCGCGACGACGAGGTAGAAGACCATCTCGAAGCTGAGTGTCCAGAAGGGCCGCAGCACACCCGGGGTGCCGAGCAGGTCCTGGAGCATGGTCAGGTGACCGAGGACGCCGGTGGTGGTCTCGGCAGCGAGCTGGACCGGCAGGCGGGTCAGGCCGGCCGCGACCAGCCCGAGGGTGACCGCGATCGCGAACAGGTAGGCGGGGTAGATCCGCAGCAGCCGACCGGCCCAGAAACGGCGCAGGTCACCGTGCCGTTCCAGGGACATCGGGATGACGTAGCCGCTGACCAGGAAGAACAACAGAACGCCGTACTTGCCGAGGTCGAGGACGTGGAAGATCCGCAGGTGCAGATCACGGCCGAGGACGGCCGGGCTGAGATGGAACAGGGTGACGACGGCCGCGGCCCAGCCACGGAGCGCGTCGAGCCAGGCGAGACGGGTTGTGGTCACACGGAGTGAACGAGGCCGGGTCCGATGGGGACCCGGCCTCGTGTCGTACGCCTGTTACAGGTACTGACCGGTGTTGCTGGCGGTCTCGATGGACCGGCCGGCCTCGGCACCCTTGCCGCCGGAGACGAGCGTGCGGATGTAGACGATCCGCTCACCCTTCTTGCCGGAGATCCGGGCCCAGTCGTCCGGGTTGGTGGTGTTCGGCAGGTCCTCGTTCTCCCGGAACTCGTCGACGCAGCTGTCGAGCAGGTGCTGCAGCCGGAGCCCCTTCTTGCCGGAGGTGAGGAACTCCTTGATCGCCATCTTCTTGCCGCGGTCGACGATGTTCTGGATCATCGCGCCGGAGTTGAAGTCCTTGAAGTACAGGACCTCCTTGTCACCGTTGGCGTAGGTGACCTCCAGGAAGCGGTTCTCCTCCGTCTCGGTGTACATCCGCAGCACGACCGCCTCGATCATCGCGGCGACCGTGGCGTCCCGGTTGCCGCCGTGCTCGGTGAGGTCGTCCCCACTGAGCGGCAGGTCGGAGAGGATGTACTTGCCGAAGATGTCCTTCGCGGCCTCGGCGTCCGGGCGCTCGATCTTGATCTTCACGTCGAGCCGGCCGGGACGCAGGATAGCCGGGTCGATCATGTCCTCCCGGTTGGAGGCACCGATCACGATCACGTTCTCCAGGCCCTCGACGCCGTCGATCTCGCTGAGCAGCTGGGGAACGATGGTGTTCTCCACGTCGCTGGAGACACCCGAACCACGGGTCCGGAAGATCGAGTCCATCTCGTCGAAGAACACGATCACCGGGGTGCCCTCGCCGGCCTTCTCCCGGGCCCGCTGGAAGACCAGGCGGATGTGCCGCTCGGTCTCGCCCACGTACTTGTTCAGCAGCTCCGGGCCCTTGATGTTGAGGAAGTAGCTGGTGTGCTTCTCCTCGCCACGCCGCTCGGCGATCTTCTTGGCCAGCGAGTTGGCCACCGCCTTGGCGATCAGGGTCTTGCCGCAGCCGGGCGGGCCGTAGAGCAGGATGCCCTTCGGCGGGCGCAGCTGGTGCTCCCGGAACAGGTCGGCGTGCAGGAAGGGCAGCTCCACCGCGTCGCGGATCTGCTCGATCTGCGAGTGCAGGCCACCGATGTCGGTGTAGTCGACGTCGGGAACCTCTTCGAGGACGAGCTCCTCGACCTCACTCTTCGGGATCCGCTCGTAGGCGTACGCCGAACGCGGCTCGATCATCAGCGAGTCGCCCGCGCGCAGCTTCTCGACGTCGAGCGAGTCGGCGAGGAACACGATGCGCTCCTCGTCGGCGTGCGACATCACCAGCGCCCGGTCACGGGGGCCACCGGACGGGTTGTCCAGCACCTCCTTGAGTGACACGACCTCGCCGGTGCGCTCGAACCCGAACGCGTCGACGACGTTGAGCGCGTCGTTCAGCAGGACCTCCTGGCCCCGCTGGAGCTCGTCGGCGGCGAGTGACGGCGAGACCGCCACCCGCAGCTTGCGGCCGCCGGTGAACACGTCCACCGTGCCGTCCTCGTGGGCTGCCAGGAAAACGCCGTAACCGCTGGGCGGCTGGGCGAGCCGGTCAATCTCTTCCTTGAGAGTGACGATCTGGGCCCTGGCTTCCTTGAGGGTCGCCACGAGCCGCTCGTTGTTCTCGGTCACTCGGGATAGCTGCGCCTGCGTTGCCGCGAGCCGTTCCTCGAGCTGCCGGACGTGTCGGGGGCTCTCGGTCAACTTCCGCCGGACCAGGGCGAGTTCCTCTTGCAGAAACGCGACCTGACTCGAGAGATCGTTGACTTCCTTCTCCGCTCGCGCGGCGCGGGAGTCCGCTTCGTCGCTACGTGCCACGTCCCACCTCCCCGGGGGGCTCGAACGTCTTGGGATAACACTAGCCGTTGCGAAGCGGTTTTCGACCCATGCAACACCCTCGTCACCGACTCTTGATCGATTGGTGCGACCACCGGTGAGCCGGTCGGACAGAGTTCGGGCCTGGGTGGTCTCCGCGGGTTGTGCGAGGTAGAGGTGACCACTGACACTGATGAGCTGCGCATTCGCATCGACGAAAGCCGTTGTCTCCGGCTGCCCGGATCTGGTCGGCCGGGCAAATCGGTCATCGATCGGCCCGGCTATGCGAAAGACCACACGGACACGTCGGGCGTACGAACCCGGAGTGAACCGGAATGAGGCTCAGAGCGTGGGACGGCCGACCAGCGAAGCCACCACCCGGGAGAACTCCTCCAGACGGGCGATCTGCCCCGGCCCGCCGTCGTCCAGGGTCTTGCCGAACCGCAGCGCGTCGTGCCGCAGCGGCGCCCGGCCCTCCTCCTCGCCCACACCCGGCGGCGGCACCGCGTCGTCCACCGAACTGAGCAGCAGGTAGACGTCGATGCTGTCCACCCGGGCCTGCCCGTTCGGGGTGCGGGTGAGCCGCCGCCGGCAGCCCACCTCGGTCACCGTGGACAGCGGCACCACCCGCAACGACGACGTCATCGCACCGACCGGGCCATCCCCGGGTGCCACGTCCTCACCATGCCAGAGCACCAGGCGGCTGCCGTCACAGACGACGACCTCCTGCCACACCCCGTTCACCTCGTTGACGAACCGCTCCAGGGTGAAACACAGCACCGAAGCCCCGCGCAGCACCCCGAACAGCGCTTCCAGTGCCACCTCTGGATCACGCAGGTAGGCACGGGCTGCCGAGTCCAGATCCGGATAGGGCGACCAGTCCGGGAAGACCGCCGGCATCTCGTTGCTGCCGCCGAACGGCGGAGAACTCATCGCGCCACTCCCTGTCTCCGATCGCTGACCCTCGAGGGAACCTACCGGAACCCAGAGGCGAGCGTCACTCCCCGGTGGAGTCGCTCTGCACGACGGCGGTGTTCTGCTCGACCGCGTGGATCTGCTCGACGGCGCTGTTCTGCTCGACGGCGCTGTTCTGCTCGGCGGCGCTGTTCTGAGCGGCCAGCGCGGCCAGGGTCGCCTTCCGGGCCGCGTACGCCTCGGCGCCCTTGCTCGGTTTCCGCCGCCGCGGCGGAGCGGTGACCCCCGGGGCCAGCTTGCGGGCCGACACCAGGAAGGCGGTGTGCGCGATCATCCGGTGGTCCGGGCGGACCGCCAGACCGTCGGCGTGCCAGTCCCGGACCAGCGACTCCCAGGCCCGCGGCTCGGTCCAGCCACCCCGCTCCCGCAACGCCTCCACCAGCTCCGACAGCTGCGGAGTGGTGGCCACGTAACCGATGAACACGCCACCCGGGATGATCGACTTCTCGACCATGTCGAGCGCCTCCCACGGGGTCAGCATGTCCAGGATGATCCGGTCGAACCCGCCGATCCCGTTACCCGCCACGTCACCGTCGTGCAGGTGCCAGGCCGGGTGCGGGCCACCGAAGAACGCCTCCACGTTCTTCCGGGCCACCGCCGCGAAATCCTCCCGCAGCTCGTAACTGTGCACCTCACCGGAGTTGCCGACGGCTCGCAGCAGCGAACAGGTCAGCGCCCCCGAACCGGCGCCCGCCTCGAGGACCTTCGCCCCCGGGAAGACGTCACCCATGGCCACGATCTGCGCCGCGTCCTTCGGGTAGATCACCTGTGCGCCACGCGGCATCGACAGCACGTAGTCACTCAGCAGGGGACGCAACGCCAGATAGGCGGTACCGCTGGCCGCGGTGATCACGCTGCCGTCGGGCAGGCCGATCAGCTCGTCGTGCTCCAGAGCACCACGGTGCGTGTGGAACGCCTTACCGGGCTCCAGCACGATCGTGTGCATCCGGCCCTTCGGATCGGTGAGCTGAACGCGGTCGCCGACCCGGAACGGCCCGCGGTGCGCGGGAACGTCATCGACGACGGGGGCTGGGGTTGTGGTCACGGATCTTCTCTCAGGAGGCTGCTAATTCCGGCTCGCGCGCCGCGGTTCCAGCACGGCGGCGACGTCGGCGACCCGCAGGACGCCCACGACATCCTCGCCTGCGGTCACCAGGTACTGCGCACCCGGGTGCGCCTGCAGAGCGCGGACCACCTGCTCACCGGTCAGCCCGAGAGGCAGCACGGCCAGCCCGTCCCGGGACCGGGCCACGCTCTCCACGCTCACCCAGGGGCGCCGGCCGACCGGAATCCGCTCGGCGGCGACCGGATCGACGAGTGCCGTGAGGCTACCCGCCGAGTCGGCGACCGCCAGCACCACGTCCGGCCGCGGATCCTCCGACCGGCGCCGCTGCGCCTCCCCCAGCGGCGTCCCCGCCGGCACCGTCAGCAGCGGCCGGGTCAGCGCGCCCAGATCGATCAGCGGGAACCGCCCGGTCATCCGGCCCAGCCGGATCGACTGCCCCGCCCCCTGCCACAGGGTAAGCACCACCAGCAGCACGAAGACCAGCCCCAGTGTGGTGATCATGTGCGTCTGGTGCAGGACCAGCACCACCGCCGCGGTCAGCACCGCCAGCCCCCGGCCCGACCAGCCGGCCACCACCGTCGCCCGGTTCCGGTCCCGCAGCACCGACCACAGCAGCGCCCGCAACGCCCGGCCGCCGTCCAGCGGCAGCCCCGGCAGCACGTTGAAGAACGCCACCAGCACGTTGCTCAGCGCCAGCTGGAACGCCACCTCCCGGCTCAGTGTCTGCTCCGGCAGCAGCAGCGTCACCACGGTGGCGACCCCGCCCAGCACCAGCGACACCGCCGGCCCGGCCAGCGACACCAGCGCGTCCACCCGGGGCGTGGGCGCGTCCCGGTCCATCTCCGTCCAGCCGCTCAACAGCTCCAGAGTGATCCGGCGCACCCCGATCCCGAACCGGCGGGCCGTCAGCGCGTGCCCCAGCTCGTGCAACAGCACCGAACCGATCAGGCACACCACGAACCCCGAGCCGACCAGGTACGCCCACGGCTGCGCCAGGCCCAGTGTCTCCCCCGCATAATTGCCGTACACCACCGTGACCAGCACCGCGAGCAGCAGCATCGACGCGTTCGCGTACACCGGGATGCCCGCGACCCACCCCACCGGCCGCCCCGGCCCACTCGTCACCGGCGGCTGCGCTGCCCTGCTCTCGTCCACGCGTTCGATGCTACGGACACCGCCGCGCCGGACCCACCCCGCGTTTTTCGTCGTACCCCTGGCCTAGCCTCTGTGACATGACGGCGCTCTCCCCCACGGCGGCCCAGCCGGTGTCCCCGCCCCCGCAGCCCGCCGACCCGGCGTCCACCATTCCCGCGTCCCCCGCTGCCTCCAGTGCCGTGCCCTCCGGCCGGGGGCCGCGGCCCGAGACGCCGTCCGGCCCGTCGCTGTCCCCTTCCCGGGCCGCCGACTTCAAGACCTGCCCACTGCTGTTCCGGTTCCGTTCCATCGACAGGCTTCCCGAGACGCCGTCGGCCGACCAGGTCCGCGGCACACTCGTGCACGCCGTCCTGGAGCGGTTGTTCGACCTGCCCGCCGCCGACCGCACGCTGGAGGCCGCGACCGCCCTGGTCACCCCCCAGTGGGAGCGCCTGCTCACCGAGGAGCCGGCCCTGTCCGGTCTCTTCGCCACCGAGCCACCACCCCGCGGCCGCCCGGCGCCGTCCCCCCGCTCCTCCTCATCCTCCTCCTCTGCCGCCGCCTCGGGCGAGTCCCCATCCGGCGTCCGACCAGCCACCCCCAGCGGCTCACCTGCCCTTGATGGAACAGCCGGCCCGGCCGGTTCGCCTTCCGGTTCGCCTTCCAGTCCGTCTTCCGGCTCGTCTTCCGGCTCGTCTTCCGGCTCGCCTTTCGGCGCAGCCGGTTCGTCTACCGGCGGCGGCACGGGCGCTCCCGGTGACGGGGTTCTCCGGGATCCGGCGGCCGTCGCGGCGGAGGCCGACGCCACGGGCCAGGCCACTCTCGTCGACATTCCCGGCATTTCTGACGACGAGGCCGAGGCGGCCCGGATCGCCGCGTTCCTGACGAGCGCCCGCGACCTGCTGAGCGGCTATTTCGCAGTGGAGGACCCCCGCCGGCTGGAACCGGCCGAACGGGAGACTCTGATCTCCACGATGATCGGCGAGGACGCCCTGCTGCTGCGCGGCTACATCGACCGTCTCGACGTCTCCCCCGCCGGCGACCTGCGGGTGGTCGACTACAAGACCGGCGGCGCCCCCCGGGAGGCGTTCGAGGGCCGTGCCCTGTTCCAGCTCAAGTTCTACGCCCTGGTCCTGTGGCGCACCCGGGGCGTGGTCCCGCGCGCTCTGCGCCTGCTCTACCTGAAGGACGCCGAGGCTCTCGACTACAGCCCCGACCAGGGCGAACTCGAACGTTTCGAACGCACCTTGCTGGCCCTGTCCCAGGCCATCGAACGCGCCAAGCAGAACCAGGACTTCCGCCCGAAGCCCAGCCGTCTGTGCGGTTGGTGCAGCCACCAGGCGCTGTGCCCCGAGTTCGGCGGCACCCCGCCCGCCTACCCACAGTCCATCACCATCGGCGCGTCCCCCGACGACACGGTCCCGCAGGACGACCCCCTTGGCTGACCCCACCCGCACACCGCCGGCCGCCGGCCACCGCCACACGGCCACCACACGGACAGACCATCCCGTCCGCCGGGCCTGCACACCGACAGACCATCGCGCCCGACGCAACCCCCACCACCCGGTCGCTCCCTCTGCCGGCCGACTCGGCCGCGCGCTCCATCCAGTCGTCGCATCCACATGCCGTCCTCCGCGCCGCTTCCCACAGCGCTCGACCGGCCTCGCGATCCGCCCCTCGGTCGTCGCCCTTGTCACACCCCCTCCCGCCCACCTGACCCTCGGTCAACCGGCCGGCCATTTCCACCACCGTCCCGGCGCCCTTGTCACGCCCTCTCCCGCCCACCTGGCCCTCGACCGGCCGGCCGGCCGCTTCCACCACCATCCGGCCGCCTTGAGCGTGCGCTGCCCTGGCCGCCGATTCACTCGATTCCCGGTCGGCTGTCGCGGGGCCGTTGATCGGGCACCGGCTGTCCCGCTCCTCGCCGATGATCGTTCGGGTCCCGCTCGATGACGGGACCGCTGCGGGTGCTGATCGCGGATGCCGCTCCGTTGCAACGAGCCGGCCTCCGGGCCATGCTCACCGAGGATCTCGGATCATCGACTCGCCCTCCTGCCGGCCGGCCGGCCGAAGCACGGCCGCTCGATGCGTGGAGAGTCCAGACCGGGGCGCCGGGCGCCGAGAGGACCGGAGACCGGTGGGCGTCCTTGGAATCCGGCGAGTCCGGGAGAGAACGGGCGATCGCCGTCGCAGGCCAAGACGGGGGCCACAGGGAGATCGTCGTCGCCGGGGAGGCCGGGGACGGGGTGGAGGCGGTCGATCTGACGAGGCGGTTGCTGCCGGACGTACTGGTCACCGCCATGGCCCTGCCCCGGATGGACGGTCTGGCCGTGACCCGGTCGGTCGCCGGGACGGGACTGGCGGTCCGGGTGCTGGTCCTCGCCGGTCTGGACACCGATGACGAGGTCGTCGCCGCGGTGTCGGCCGGTGCCACAGGTTACCTCGGCAGGGATTCTCCGCAGGACGAACTGGTGGCCGCGGTGCGTACCGTCGCCGCCGGTGGCGCGGTCATCACCCCGATGGTGCTCGCCCGGGTGCTGAACCGGTTGTCCGACGCGTTGTCCGCGCTACCGGACACGAGCGCCCTGTCCCGTCTGAACCCGCTGACCGGCCGGGAACGGGAGGTTCTGGTCCATGTCGCACGGGGCCGCAGCAACAGTGAGATCGCGGTGGCCCTGGGCGTCAGCGAGACGACAGTGAAGACGCACGTCGGTCACGTCCTGACCAAGTTGCGGCTCCGGGACCGTACCCAGGCCGTGATCCTGGCGTACGAGATCGGCCTGGTCCGCCCTCGGAACTGACCCTCGGGAACGGCCGGGGACAGGTATCCGCAGTAAGGCCGACCGGCGAGACTTGGTCATGTGACCCTGCTGATGATGGATCTGGACAACACGCTCGTGGACCGGGATGCCGCCTTCGGTGATGCTGTGACTGATTTCCTGGCCGGGTACGGCCTACCCGCCGAGGACCGGTTCTGGATGATGGAGACCGACGGCAGTGGTTTCACCTCCCGCCGGGTGGTAGCCGCTGCGATGAGCGCCCGCTACCCGCTGGTCCCGCCGGCCGCGATCGAGTCGTTGCTCGACACCGGCGCTGCCGATCGGGTGACGCTGACGGAGCCGGTCGCCGAGGAGTTGCGGCGGCTGGCGAACTGGACCACGGTCATCGTCACGAACGGCCGCACGGTCCAGCAGCAGGCGAAGATCGTGAACTCCGGGCTGGACCGGCTCGTCGACGCCTGGGTGATCTCCGAACAGGCCGGTCACCGCAAACCTGACCCACAGATCTTCCAGGCGGCCGCGACAGCCGCCGGCACGTCGCTGAACGGCGCCTGGATGATCGGCGACAGTGCCCGCGCCGACATCGGTGGCGCCGCCGGGCTGGGCCTGACGACCGTCTGGGTGGCGAACGGCCGTAGCTGGCCCGAGACCGACTTCCACCCCACCCACATCACCGACGACATCGTCGCCGCGCTACGCCTCGTCCCCGCTCCCTGACCGCGGCCCTGCCAGCCACCAGCCACCGCCCGGAACCACCATCCCGAACTCGACCACCGTCCGACCACCGACGGGCCGCCATCCACAACGAGCCGCAGTCCACAGGCGGCACACCGTCGGCAGCCGGACCGCCACATCCGGAAACGCCACTCGGAGCCGAACCGGGAACACCCGAACCGGCAGACGATCAGGCACCAAGTGGTCAGGTGGTCAGGTGGTCAGCAGTGTGGCCAGGTAGGCCGGGTCGACACCGGTCAGGGTGGTCCGCATGTGTACCCCGTCGACGGGGGCGAGTTCGAGTTCGGCCGGGACCGCCAGCACCCGGGCGCCGGCCGCGAGCGCGCTCGCCACCCCACTCGGCGAGTCCTCGACGGCGACGCATGCGGCGATCGGCACTCCGAGCAGGGCCGCGGCCGTCACGTACGGCTCCGGGTCGGGTTTGGGCTTCTGCACCTCGTCACCGCAGACCACGACGTCGAAGTTCTCCGGCCCGAGGGTCCGGAGCGCCACTTCGACGAGGCTGCGACCGGTGGAGGTGACCAGTGCCGTCGGGATCCCGGCCACCCGTACCGCCGCAAGAAGCTCCATCGCCCCTGGTCGACAGACCAGGCCCGCCGCGAACATGTCGCGGACCCGCTCGGTCAGCCATCGCACGTCCGGCTCCTCCGGCCGGTCCGGCTGGCCGAGGTCGTCGCGGAACAGCTGCATGCTGCGTTCCATGCTGGTGCCGACCATGGCGATACGGGCGCTGTCGGAGAGGACACCACCGGCGTGGACGGCGAGTTCGGCCAGGGCTGCACCCCAGACACGCTCGCTGTCGACCAGTGTCCCGTCCATGTCGAAGAGGACCGCGGCAGGATTCACCGGCCCATTCTGGGCGGCGACCCGACCGTGGGCCGACCGAATGTGACGGTGCCCTCAGATACCGCAGGCGTCCAGGGAGCGTTCGTAACCGTCGGCGAACGACTGGAAGCGCTGCTCCGGTGTGCCGTGCGACCCCGGCGCGAACCAGGGCTGCCCTGGGTCGTCACCGACCGCGGCGAGGCCGTCGGCCAGTTCCTTGGCGTCGTCGTCCTGCATGGTGAGGACCCGCTGGCGGGCCATGTCGCCGATGAACGCCCCGGCCATGCAGTCGGCCTGCAGCTCCTGCTCGATGGTGAACTCCTTGCGGATGCCCAGCCGGGCCTGGATGCCGTGCGCGTACTCATGGCCGAGCAGGTAGTAGACGAAGGCGTCACCGATCTGCTGGAAGGCGGCGAAGGCCCAG
Source organism: Actinoplanes sp. (assembly GCA_035562875.1). Classification (GTDB taxonomy): domain Bacteria; phylum Actinomycetota; class Actinomycetes; order Mycobacteriales; family Micromonosporaceae; genus Actinoplanes. The sequence goes on from DATMVU010000195.1 coordinate 27,024, forward strand.
TTCACGTCGTACGCGATGAAGTCACCGGCGGAGCAGTAGACCGCGTTGTTGCGGGGCAGGGGCTGGCCGGCGCAGTCCACCTCGCCGTCCCGTTCGTACGGGATGACCTGCTGGACGGCCTGGAACGAGCCGCCGAGCCGCTGTGCCCAGTACTGCTCGGCGATGATCTGGGAGCCCCGGATGTCCTTCGCGAACTCCTCGGGGGTGTCGGTGCCGTCGGGGTCGACGCTGCCGGTGATGGCGGCGGTCGGCTCGGCGGCCCGGTCGGCTGGGTCGTCCCGGACGGGCACGGTCGGCGCGCAGCCGGCCAGTAGCAGAAGGGCGGCAAGAAGGGCAATGATCGGTGCCGGTCGATCGCGCATGCGGTCCTCCAACGTGGTGCCTCCACGTTAGAACGTGCCGCGCGATTCGGCCTGTCGCGGTGGCGTCAGACCTTGCTGGGCAGACGCCGATGCAGCTCTGCTAGCAGGACTTCCGGGCCGGGGGACATCAAACCCACGTCGATTATGTACGCGAACTCACCCCCACGCCGTCGCACGCGGGGGTGCGCGCCACCGCCGTTCAGCTCGGTCGCGTAGTCCTCGGCGATCGGGGTGATCACCAGTTCGGTGAACGGTCCCCGCCCGTGCAGGGCCACCGAGCCGATACCGGACCAGGGCAGGTGGACGGGCCGCCGGCCGGTCGCGGCGAAGTCCAGCCCGTGGACCGAGGTGTGCAGCCAGCCCAGCCGGCGCCACACGGCCAGCAGCGCCACAGCGGCCAGCACCGCGGGGACGATCAGGGCGAACTCCGCGTACACCACGATGTCGGCAGGACCGGGCCGGTACCCGGCGGCCACCCGGATCAGCAGGGTGATCAGGAGCATCGGCAGCCAGGCCGCGGCCAGCACCCACAGGACGGTCACGTACACCATCCCGCGGTCCTGGAAGAAGCCGACGGTGTCGTCGGTAGGTCCGAGTACCTGGTCCACATGGTCGGCCATATACAGCATTATGCCCAGATATATGCGACTTGGTGGCCGGTATCCGCAGCGAGCCCGGTCGATCGGCTGAGGACCCCGGCGCGGCCATCGGGTACGTTCCCACGCCCGCACGTAGGCTGTGTGCCATGACTGAGTTCGACGGCCTTCCGCTGCTCCGCTCACCCGTGGCCATCGTCGCCTTCGAGGGCTGGAACGATGCTGCGGACGCTTCGACCGCGGCCGTGGAACATCTCGAACAGGTGTGGGAGGCCCGCGAGGTCACCAGCATCGATCCCGAGGACTTCTACGACTTCCAGGTCAGCCGGCCCACCATCACCATGGCCGAGGGCGAGACCCGGAAAATCGAATGGCCCACCACCAGGTTCACCGTGGCCAGCCCGCCCGGCGCCGACCGGGACGTCGTCCTGATCCGCGGCATCGAACCGAGCATGCGGTGGCGCACCTTCTGCGAGTCGGTGCTGGAGATCTGCCACAGCCTCGAGGTCACCCGGATCGTGCTGCTCGGCGCCCTGCTGGCGGACGTGCCCTACACCCGGCCTCTGCCGATCAGCGGCACCACCAGCCACCCCGACATGGCCGAGAAGTACAAGGTCGTTCCCACCCGGTACGACGGACCCACCGGAATCGTCGGTGTGCTCCAGGAGGCGGCCTCCCGCGCTGACCTGGACGCTCTGTCGTTCTGGGTGCACGTCCCGCACTACGCCAACAACCCGCCCTGCCCGAAGGCGACGCTGTCCCTGCTCAGCCGGATCGAGGACGTCCTCGATCTGCCGGTCCCGATGGCCGACCTGGCCGAACAGGCCGACGACTGGGAGAAGCGGGTCCGCGCCGCCGCCGAACAGGACGCCGAACTGGGCGAGTACGTCCGCGAACTGGAGGAACGCGTCGGTGACGCCGGCATCCAGCCGCTGACCGGCGACGAGATCGCCAGCGAGTTCGAGAAGTACCTCCGCCGCCGCGGCGGCTCAGCAGGCCCCACCGCCGGCTCCTGGTGACCGGGGACCAGGCGTCCGGGGACCGGGCGTCCGGGGACCGGGCGTCCAGGGACCGGGCGTCCAGGGACCGGGCGTCCGCGTAGGGCGCCCGGCCCACCACCGCAGCCAGTACTCCCAGGCCAGCCGCGGCTCCTCCACACTCCAACCGGCCCACGCCGGTTGGTCCGGGCCCGTCTGGTTCAACACCGCCTGGTTCAACACCGCCTG
>DATMVU010000196.1:0-14542 GCA_035562875.1 Actinoplanes sp.
GGAAGCTGTCGACCACCGCATCCGGAGCGGCACGATTGATCTCCGTGGCTTTGTCGTAGAGGGTGACGAACAAGCCGACACCACCCAGACACAACAGCGCCATGATGCCGCCGCCCAAGGCCAGCGCCAGCCGCACCTTGCGATTCTGGAACCGGGTCCGCCAAGTAGGCCGGCGTAGACCCAGCGGCGTTGATGGCGGCGCAGCCGCGCTTTCCGGTCGGGTGCCGACTTCGGGGTCAGGCTCTTGCGGTCCCATGTCTACGACCCTAGTCCGTCCACACTGACCGGCCGGGTCGCCGGCGCCCGGTCTCGTGGAACTCGGATTCTGAGCCCCAGAAACTGTTTGTCTCCTGGAGAACCGGGCGGACCAGTGCCGCTGCCTCGGCGTCCAAGGGGGTTTCGTCGTCCCAGCGGAGTTCGGTGGGCAGGAAGAAGGTGTCGCTGCCGACACCTCGTTCGACATTGATCGTCATCACCCGGCCGTGGAGCTGGAACTGCACGGCGTCGCGGCCGTGGCTGCGGACGACGGCTCCGGAGTCGTGTTGGGCTTCCTGGCTGCGTAACGCGTGAATGGGCACGGCTCACTCCCGTTCCGAACGGGGCATCTCATCTGCCCAGGGTGACGAATTCGGTGTCGAAGCCCCAGTACCTCAGGACGTCGGCCACGGCTGTACGGAGCACGGTCAGGTCGTCCGGTGCGACCGGTTCGCCGTCGTCCCAGAGGGGGGTCTGCGGCAGGTAGACGCCGATGCTTCCGAGGCCCTGGTCGACGGGGAGGGGCATGCTGCGGCCGCGGTATTCGGTTCGCAGGGTTTCCCGGTCGACGCTGTACACGACCACCCCGGTGTCGGTTCGGGCCGACTGGCTGCCCAGTTCGTGAACACCCATTCAGGTCTCCGTCCGACGTCACGCCACAGGGTCGATCACATCTATCTTCGTCACTGACGGGTTTCGATCCAAGGCCGGTTTCTCCACTGTGTTCCAGATTCCGTCGACGCGTGGATTGTGCGACCACGCCGTCACCGTTCCCGCGGCGTCTTCGGCGTAGCGTTCGGAGAGCCGCGACCAGATGTCCACTGCCTGTCCGCGACGGATCGGCGATCCGTTCTCGAAGAGGAGCATGTCGTCGAACCGGGATCCGCCTGGTGTCTGTTCCAGGGTCACCTTGGTGACTCCATCGGTGTGTTTCTCAGCGTAGACACGCATCGGTGTACCGGCGGTGTCCTTGCCGGAGTAGAAGTTGGCTCCGTTGAACGGGCTGCGGATGTCGGCTTTTTCGACCTCTCGCATCAGGCGGTGGAACTCTGAGTTCTGGCCGAAGTGTTCGGCCAGGTCGCCGGCGTGTCGGGCGGCGGTTCTGGTGCCGGCGGTGCGCAGCAGGTCGGCGGCCTGTTTGAAGAGGTGGGCGATCTCGCCTTCGACGGTTTGCAGGGCCCGGTGCAGGATCTGGCGGCAGGCGATGCGGCTGGCCCCGACGAAGATCGGGATTTCGGCGAGGGTGGCGCCGCCGCTGGGGGCCGCGGTGGCCAGGGCCTGGCCGACTTGGAAGGCGAGCAGGGTCAGCTGGGCGATGTAGGCCGTTTTGAGGGCCACCGTCACGCCGGCCATGGCGATCAGGCCGGCGCCGATCAGCTCGACGGCGGTGGCGGCGTCGTCGAGGTGGCGGCCGGGGCCGTCGGCGCCGGTCCACCAGCGTTCGAAGGCTTCGACGGTGGCGCCTTCGTTCTCCAGCCAGACGCGGCGGGCCGCGGTGTCGGCTTCGCTGGCGTGCCGGCGCAGGCGGGTGCCGTGTTCGATCCAGGCCTGGCCGTCGGCGAGGAGCCGGTCCTCGTCGGCTTGGGGCCAGTCGAAGCCGATCCATTCGAGGGGTTCGGTGAGGAGGCCGGGCAGTTCGATGGTCATGACGGGCCTCCCTCGATGAGGGACACGGCCGCGGCGTTGTCGGTGGTCGCTACGGCCCTGGCGGTTTCGGTGAGTGTGACTGCGGCTTCACCCATCTCCTGGACGTACGATCCGAGTGCCTGGAGTGCGTGCCCGAGGATCTGCTGGTAGGCGACGGCGAACAGGCCGCCGCTCTCGTCGGTGCCCCACGGGTTCCCGGCGCCGTGCACTGTCGTTTCGAGGACTGCCACGTCGTCGGCCATCTGCTGGGCGATTCCGGCGAGGGTGCGACCGGACGCGGCGACGGCTTCGGGGTCGAACTTGAGCCGGTCGGTCATCGCCGCCTCCGGACTATGTCGTGCAGCGCCCCGGTGATCTCGGCGAAGCGACGTTCGGCGGTCTCGGTGGCTTCGGTGGCCTCGGCGGCCCGGGTTGCCGCGTCGGCCGGAACGGGGAGCGCCGACTGTGCCGCGACGATCGCGTCGAAGAGGGCGGTGCGGAGTTCGTCGACGGTCAGTTCGGTGGTCCGGGGGTCGAGGACCACGTCCCAGAGTCGTCCCGCACCGTCGAGTTCGATCCGGACGAGGCCGTCGGCGCCTTCCCCTGCAGCGGCGATGTAGTCGACGTTGTCCGTCTCCCGGGTGACGCCCATCTCGGTCTCCCCTCACGAAACCCTGTGCGAGCGAATACCGCTGTTACACGCTCCGAGTTCAATCGGGCACTGTCAGTTTTTTCGCGAGTCGAGATTGGACGGATGCAGCCCGGTCCGGCACGAAAGTCGCACCGGGGACGCAACGCGGCTCCCGGACGGGTCTGGGATAGGTTTTATGCGCGGACAGGAGGTGACGGCAGTGGCGGATTCGACTCTGCGGGTCCGGCAGGCCGCTGCTTTGCACCGGCAGGCGGTGGCGACGGCGGATGCTGCCGCTGTCGCGCTGGAGGCTTTCGCCCCAGCCGCTGCCGACCCTCGCGAGCAGCATCGCCTCGCCGATCGGTTGCGGGTGGCGGCGGCTCGACTGGTTCCCGGCTGGCTGGGTTCGACCTTGGACGCGTTGTCGCCGGTCGCCCCGCTGGGTGGCCCGGCGGTGCCGCAGTTCGTCCGGGTGGGGCTGGCCCAGCCGATGGACGACGTGCGGTTCCCGGCGGTGGTGCCGCTACTGGGCCATGGCCATCTGACGATCGACGCGGCGGCCACCGATCCCCGGGTCTTCGGGCTGCTGCGGTCGCTGCTGCTGCGCCTGCTGGCGGCTTCGCCGCCCGGTTCCCTGCTGGTACGAGCGGTGGACGGTCTCGGTGGTGGGGCGGTGTTCGCCCCGTTCGAGGAGTTGTCCGACGCGGGTCTGCTGGCGCCGCCGGCCACCGACCGGCAGGGTCTGCGGGACGTGCTGACCGAGGCGGAGAAGTGGCTGCGCCCGGTGCGGACGGGTGCCCCGGCGAACCGTCGGGCCCGGCGGGACCGCAGTCTGCTCGTGGTGATCGCCAGCCTGCCGGAGATGACCGAGGGTGAGGAGTTGCGGCGGATCGCAGCCTTGGCCCAGCAGGGCCCTGACTCCGGCCTGCATCTGATCGTGGCGGGCTGGCCGCCGCCTCCGCTGGCCACCGAGGTGACGCAGGCCCCGCTGCCGCGGACCACGGCGTTGTCGGTGCGAAATCCTTATGCGATCGTCGGCGACCCGCCGGGTGACACGTTCGGTGCCGGTCCGGAGACGTCGTGGCTGAACGCTCCGGTGTTGCTGGACGAGGATCCGCCGGCCCGGCTGATCGACGCGGTCTGCCGGGAGCTGGCGGCCGACTCGGCTGAGGCGTCCCGGGTGACCTTCGCCGATCTGTTGCCGGAGCCGCCCGAGGAGATGTGGTCGCAGGATGCGGCGGCCGGTGTGGAGACGGTGGTCGGGCACCACGGCGACGTACCGCTGGTGCTGCGGTTCAACGATCTGACTCCGCATTGGATGGTCGGTGGGCGGTCCGGTGGCGGCAAGACCGCGTTCCTGATCAACGTGCTGTACGGGTTGGGCGCTCGGTACAGCCCCGACCAGCTCGCGCTCTACCTGCTGGACTTCAAGGAGGGTGTGTCGTTCGCCGAGTTCGTCCCGACCCAACGGGACCGGACGTGGCTGCCGCACGCACGGGCGGTGGGTGTCGAGTCCGATCGGGAGTACGGCCTTGCCGTGCTGCGGGAGTTGGACTCCGAGATGGGTCGCCGTTCACTGGCGTACAAGAGAGCCGGTGTCTCTCGTTTCGCCGATCTGCGGGCGATCGCCGTGGAGGAGGGCAGGGGCCGTCCGCTGCCCCGCGTGCTCTGTGTGATCGACGAGTTCCAGGTGCTGCTGGCCGGGAACGACCCGATGGCGGCCGAGGCGGTGGCGCTGCTGGAGTCGCTGGCGCGTAAGGGCAGGTCGTACGGCATTCATCTGGTTCTGGCCAGTCAGACGGTGCTGGGTGTCGAAGCGCTTTATGCAAAACGCGATTCGATCTTCGGGCAGTTCCCGGTGCGGATCGCGCTGCCGGGCGGCGGTGACGTGCTGGAGCCGACGAACGACTCGGCGGCCGGTCTGCCGATGGGCAGCGCGGTGATCAACACGGCGGGTGGCCTGGGCGGGCCGCGGGGTGCGACCCGGGCGCACGAGCGGGTGGTGCGGTTCCCCGATCCGCACGCCGATCAGGCGCTGCTGAGTGATCTGCGGCACCGACTGTGGGGTGCGCGCGATCCGGAGGCGCAGCCACCGAAGATCTTCGCCGGTTACGCGGAGCAGCATCTGGCCGACGACCCGACGTACCGTGCGGCGCTGGCGGGGCGGGCGGCCCGGCCCGCTGCGATGCTGGGCCGGGTGATCGACGTGGCGCTGTCGACGGCGACGTTCCCGCTGGACTCGTCACCGGGCCGGCATCTGGCCATCCTGGGGTCGCAGACGGCCGGTGCGGCAGCACTCGATGCGGCGGCCCGCAGTCTGGCGGCCTGCCATCCACCGCGGTCGGCACGGTTCGTCATCGTCTCGCTGGTGGCCGAGGGCGACGCTCCGGCGGCAGCGCTGGCCGCCGAGATCCGGCACCGGCAGGACGTCGAGGTGCTCGGGGCCGCCCAGTTGGCCGCTGAGCTCGATCCGGAGCGCCCGGGCTACCGGGTGGTCTTCGGCATGGACGCGGCGCCTCCGGGCAGTCTGAGCGGGCTGCGGAACCTGCTGCGTGAGGGTCCGAGCCGAGGTTCCCATCTGCTGTCCTGGTGGCGGGGGATGCGCCGGTTCAGTGAGGAGACCGGCGGCAGCATGGGCCGGGAGGACGTGGCCGGACTGATGTTCCTGAACGTGCCGCAGTCCGATGTGTCGTTGATGCTGGGCCGTCCGGTGGACTGGCAGCCGCGGGCCAACCGGGCGCTGCTGCACGACCGGCACGCCGATCGCACGGTGACCGTGGTCCCCTTCGTGGACCCGGCGGAGAGTGACGAGCCGTGACCGAGCAGGCGGAACAGCAGGGGCTGATCCCGGTGCAGCCGGAGCCGTGGGAGGACTATCTCGCCGCGGCCCGGGAGTTGGACGCGATCCGCCGGGCCGCGAGTGCGGTGGCCGGGGAGCACGCGTCGACTGTCGAGGCCGCCCGTCAGGAACTGACCTCGGTCCGGGCGCGGCTGTCACCGCAGCGGGCGAGGCTGGCGCGCGATTTCCGCGTACCCGAGATTGATCTGTCGCCGCAACCGTCGGACCAGGCCGCAGCGATGGAACGGGTGGCCGGTGGGCCGCCGGCTGTGCTGGCCGCGCTGCGGGAGGCCCGGGTGACCGCGGACGCCGCGGACAATGCGTTCGTCGGGCCGGGTCCGGCCGGTGCGGGCCGGCCGTGGGTGCGCAATCTGATCGTGTACGGGCCGTTCGCCGCCGTGGTGTTGCTGGTCCAGGTGCTGTTGTTCCTGGTGGCGCCGCCGGGTTCGCCGTCGACCTACATGGTGTTGTGCGGTCTGAGCATGCCGTTACTGGCGTTCGGGCTGGGCTGGGCCACCATCGGTTTCGTCTACGGCGGCGACGACGTACCGGTGGACCGGACGCCTGTGGTCGGCATTGTCGCGTGTCTCTCCCCGGTGCTGCTGACCTGCGCGGGGACCGGTTTGCAGGCACTTTTCAGTTAGGGGGCAGGGCAGTGGCCAACGTCGAAGAGGTCAAGCTGAGTGTGGCCGCGTCGGTGGACGTCGCGCAGCGTGCCGTGGCCGGGGTGCAGGCCGTGTCGGCGGAGATGGACGAGGCGCTGACCCGGCTGCGGCTGGCGGCGGTGGGGTCGTTCCATCCGGCGGCGGCTGCCGCGATCGCGCATCTGGAGCAGGCCCGGACCCGGTTGGACGAGGCGGTTCAGCTGACCCACGCGGCGGTCGACTCGGCCAACCAGTTCCGCAGCATGATCTAGCCCTCAGCGGGCGTTGATCAGCGCCATCACTTCGGCGCGGAGTTTGCCGTCGGTCTTGAATCCGCCGCGGACCGCTGAGGTGACGGTGCGAGCGCCGGCTTTGCGGATGCCGCGCATCTCCATGCAGAGGTGCTCGCACTCCAGGACGACGGTGACGCCGCGGGCTCCGAGCTGCTGCATCAGCAGGTCGGCTATCTGCGAGGTGAGCCGTTCCTGCACCTGGGGGCGGCGGGCGTAGACCTCGACGAGGCGGGCGAGTTTCGACAGGCCGGTGATGCGCCCGTCGGTGCCCGGGATGTAACCGATGTGCGCCACACCCTTGAACGGCAGCAGGTGGTGTTCACACATGCTGTGCAGTTCGATGTCGCGGACCAGGATGAGTTCCTCGTGGTCGGCTTCGAAGGTGGTGGTGAGGACGCTCGCCGGGTCGACGCGCAGCCCGGCGAAGAGTTCCGCGTAGGCGCGGGCGACCCGGGCCGGGGTGCGCTGGAGACCGTCACGGTCCGGGTCCTCACCGACGGCGATGAGGATCTCCCGGACCGCTTTCTCGATCCGCCCGAGGTCGACGGCGTCCTCCACCGGGGTACCGGTGAGCTTGCCGTCGACCAGACGGGCGGCGAGGTAGTCCAACTCGTCGTGCAAGGTGATCAGTTGCTGTTCTCGGAGCTGCCCGGGCCGGAACCGACCGCGATCTGCCCGTCAGCCTCGGCCTGAGCCTTCAGCTTGTCCCGCTCGGCGGGGGTGAGGACCGGCGGGGCCTCGGACGGCAGGCGCTTGCCGAAGCCGTTGAACGGCGACATCGGCGGGCGCTTCACCACCCGGGCACAGATCCGGTTCATGTCCTCCTGAGTGATGGTCTCCTTCTCCATCAGCTCGAGAACCATGTTGTCGAGGACGTCGCGGTACTCGACCAGGATCTCCCAGGCCTCGTCGTGCGCGAGCTCGATCAGCGCCCGGACCTCACCGTCGATGTCGGCCGCAACCGCGTCCGAGTACGACTTCTCATGCCCCATGGTCCGGCCCATGAACGGCTCGTCCCCGGTGCTGCCGTACTTCACAGCGCCCAGCTTGGAGCTCATGCCGTACTGGGTGACCATCGCCTTGGCCAGTCCGGTGGCCTTCTCGATGTCGTTGCCGGCGCCGGTGGTGGGCTCGTGGAAGACGAGCTCCTCGGCGGCCCGGCCACCCAGTGCGTACGCCAGGGTGTCGATCATCTCGGCGCGGGTCTGGGTGTACTTGTCCTCGGTCGGCAGGACCAGCGTGTGACCGAGCGAGCGGCCACGCGGCAGGATCGTCACCTTGTGCACCGGGGCCGAGTGCGGCAGCGCGTGAGCGACCAGCGCGTGTCCACCCTCGTGGTACGCGGTGATCTTCTTCTCCTTGTCGCTCATCGCCCGGGTGCGGCGCTCGGGGCCGGCGATGACCCGGTCGATCGCCTCCTCGAGGAACTCGTTGGAGATCGCCCGCTTCTCATTACGAGCGGTGAGCAGCGCGGCCTCGTTGATCACGTTGGCCAGGTCGGCACCGGAGAAACCGGGCGTGCGGCGGGCCACCGAGTCGAGGTCGACGTCCGGCGTGAACGGCTTGCCCTTGGCGTGCACCCGCAGGATCGCCTTGCGGCCCTCCATGTCCGGGTTGTCCACCGGGATCTGCCTGTCGAAACGGCCGGGACGCAGCAGGGCCGGGTCGAGGATGTCGGGCCGGTTGGTGGCCGCGATCAGGATCACGCCGCCCTTGGTGTCGAAGCCGTCCATCTCGACGAGGAGCTGGTTGAGCGTCTGCTCACGCTCGTCGTGACCGCCACCCATGCCGGCACCACGGTGCCGGCCGACGGCGTCGATCTCGTCGACGAAGACGATCGCCGGAGCGTTCGACTTGGCCTGCTCGAACAGGTCACGGACCCGGCTGGCACCGACACCGACGAACATCTCGACGAAGTCGGAACCGGAGATCGAGTAGAACGGCACTCCGGCCTCACCGGCGACCGCCCGGGCCAGCAGCGTCTTACCCGTACCGGGCGAGCCGAAGAGCAGCACACCCTTCGGGATCTTGGCGCCGAGAGCCTGGTACTTCGCCGGGTTCTGCAGGAAGTCCTTGATCTCCTGCAGTTCCTCGACGGCCTCGTCGGAGCCGGCCACGTCCGCGAACGTGGTCTTCGGCGTGTCCTTGGTGATCATCTTCGCCTTGGACTTGCCGAAGTTCAGCACCCGCGAGCCGCCACCCTGCATCTGCGACATGAACAGCAGCAGCAGGATCACGAGGATCGCGATCGGCAGCAGGTTGATCAGGATGCTGAGGAGGATGTTGTCACCGGAGACGGTGGCGTCGACGTTCCCGGAGATCCGGTTCTGCGCCTTGGCCTGCAGCACCTGAGCCCAGACCTCATCGGTCAGCTCGTACGGATACTGAGTTTCGATCTTGTCCGTCTGCTTACCGGCGAACTCCTCAGACTTCTCGAGATCGATCTCGAGCGTCTGTTCCTTGTCCTTCTGGACGACCTTCTTGATACCCGGCTGGTTGAGACGGTCGAGTGCGACCGACGTGTCCACCCGCTGGTAGCTGGGACCACTGGTGAAAACGGAGCTCAACGCCACAACGCCGATGATCACCAGAATGATCCAGACCACCGGGCGGCGGAAGAAACGCGTACGTTCCATACTGTTGTCGGGCGCCAAGCGCCCGGACCCTCCTGATCGGCGTCCTGGTCACCTCAACGTAGCCACTCACCGGCGGCTGCCGAGGACCAGCGGCTGCCGGTCCCTAGCCCCTCCAGCGCTCGTGACACCACGCCATCGGTCACTCGACGGTACACCGTAGGTGCCGTTTGCGAACCCGTGAGGCCAGAGGGCGAGCTACGTGTACGGCTCATGAAATCAGGGCGGTTTAGGTACAAAAACGCCCATAATGAACCATTACTGAGAACACGCTGAGAAATTGGTTCAGCTACGGGCGTACACCTCGGGCTTGAGGACCCCGACAAACGGCAGCTCCCGGTAACGCTCCGAGAAGTCCAAGCCGTACCCGACCACGAACTCGTTCGGGATGTCGAAGCCCACGTAACGCACCGGAACCTGCACCTTGACGGCGTCCGGCTTGCGGAACAGAGCCACCACCTCGACGCTCGCCGGCTGCCGCGACTCCAGGTACTTCATCAGCCAGGAGAGGGTCAGACCGGAGTCGACGATGTCCTCGACCACGAGCACGTGCCGACCGGCGATGTCCCGGTCCAGGTCCTTCAGGATGCGCACCACGCCCGAGGAGGTGGTGCCCTGCCCGTACGACGAGACGGCCATGAACTCCATCTCGGTCGACGGGCCCTGCAGGGCCAGCGAACGGGCGAAATCGGCCATGAACATGACCGCGCCCTTCAGCACGCAGACCAGAAGGATGCCGCCCTCGGCGTCGGTGTGATCCGCGGACACCTGCTTAGCGAGCTCGCTGATCTTCTCTCGGATCTGTTCCTCCGAGATGATCACGTGGTCGATGTCAGCGTCATACCAAGTGCCATCAGCCATGGGCCTAGCCTGCCGCATGGAGGTTACCGTTCGGCGAACGGGGCCGGATTCCGAACCGGATCCCTCAACTGATATGACCGGAAACCACTCGAATGAGGTCGTCGGAACGCCGTTCCACGGTGATCCCGGCCGGCAGATGCACCGCACCCTGACCGTGCCAGTCGGTCACCAGAGCGTCCAGAGCGGTCACATGGCCGTAGGCCAGCGCCCCACCCGCAGCTCCCAGCTCCCGAGCCCACCGGTGCAACACGCGGCCCCGGATCGCCGGCGACATCGCGGCCAGTCGTGGCACCGCGAGGCCGACTTCCGACCGGGACTCCGTCAGCGCCGCCGCGGACAGCTCGTCCAGCGCCGCGTTGTCCGCCGCCACCAGGGCCGCGGTCCGGGCCAGGTTGCCGAGCACCCCCGGGCCCAGAGCGTCGACCAGCACCGGCAGGACCGCAGCGCGAACCCGGGACCGGGCGTACGCCGGATCGGTGTTGTGCGGGTCCTCCCAGGGGGCCAGGCCCAGCGCCGCACAGGCCTTACGGGTGTCCGCCCGGGCCACGTCCAGCAACGGCCGGCGGAAGACCCCGCGCCGGGCCGGCATACCGGACAGCCCTCGCGGACCGGCCCCACGGGCCAGCGCCAGCAGCACCGTCTCGGCCTGGTCGTCACGGGTGTGCCCGAGCAGCACGGCGGCCGCGCCCAGTTCGGCGGCGGCAGCGGTCAGAGCGTCGTACCGCGCGGTCCGGGCCGCCGCCTCCGGCCCACCGGAGAGCCCGGCGACCGAGACGGTCTCGATGCGGACCGGATCGAACCCGGCGTCCCGCGCCCACGCGGCCACCGACCGGGCCCGCCGGTCGGAGCCCTCCTGCAGGCCGTGGTCAACGGTGACCAGTCCGGTCCGGCGGCCGGCGAACCGGGCCGCTGAGGCGAGTGCCAGAGAATCGGCTCCACCCGAGCACGCCACCAGGATCAGGGCATCCTTGGGAAGATCGGCCAGACCCCGGCGCACCGCCATGCGCACTGCCGCCACCGGCGGCGGGATCCTGGCCATGGTTAGTGATGCACCCGCGTCACCCAGGCGTCCGGGTCGCCCAGCTCCTCGATGCGGGGCAGAGTCAGCGGCGACTCGAAGATCTTGTTGAAGCCGTCCATGCCGACCCGCTCGTGCACCCCGTGGACGAACTTGCGGCCCTCCGCGTACTGCCGCATCTTGACCTCGATGCCGAGCACCCGGCGCACCGCCTTCTCCAGCGGGTTGCCGCCCTCGCGGCGGCGGTTGAACTTGGCCCGAATCGACTCGACCGAGGGGATCACCTCGGGACCCACCCCGTCCATGACGAACTCGGCGTGCCCCTCCAGCAGCGTCATCAGGGCGGTCAGCCGGTCCAGCACGGCCTTCTGCCCGGGGGTCTGCACCACGTCGAGCACCGAGACCCGGCTGTCCGGGTTGCTCAGCGCGTCGGAGAGGGTCGCCACACCCCGGCGCATCCGCTCCAGCATGTGCTCGCCGCCCTGCGAGGCGTCGACGAACGCCTGCACCTCGCCGAGGAAGTAGCCGCGCATCCAGGGGACAGCGGTGAACTGCGTCCGGTGGGTGACCTCGTGCAGGCACACCCAGAGACGGAAATCACGGGGATCGGCGTCGATCTTGCGCTCGATCTCGACGATGTTCGGAGCGTTCAGCAGAAGCTGACCCGGCTCGCCGGAGAACACCTCGTACTGCCCGAGGACACGGCCGGAGAGGTAGGCCAGCACCGTCCCCGCCTGCACCCCGGTCACCCGCGAACCGATCGCGTCGGCCAGCGGACCCGGTTCCTTCCCGTCGGACATCCGGGCCACCAGCGGGCCGATCACCCGCTGCAGACCGGCGAGGTTCACCTTCGCCCAGTCGCGGCGGTCGACCACCCGCACCGGCGGCACCTCGACCTGTGAGGACAACCCGGTATACGCAGCGACGTGCACGGCCGCCTCATCGGTCAGTGCCCGTAACTCGGACACCACCTGAGTGGCCTCCTCGTAGGAGACCGCGGGTCCGGTCTTCGCCAGCGCGCCCGCTGTGGCGGCCGCCAGATCCCAGTCAACGAACTGCGCCATGCAGCCCACCGTACCCGCGCGGTTCCAGACCGCACTCAGGTGAAACCCCCCATGCTCCGGTTCAGCAGCCGCAGTCCACGAGCCGTGCGGCGATCTCGTCGATCGCCTGCCGCGCGGTGATCGAATTCGGCCCGCCCTTCGCCATGATCGCGAACGCGAGGATCTGCCGCTCCCGGGTCACGAGTACCCCGGCCAGGGTGCTCACCCCGCTCAGCGACCCGGTCTTGGCCCGGACGATCCCCTGTGCCGTCTCGTTGGCGCTCGGCGTGGCGAACCGCGTCTCCAGCGTTCCCGACCAGCCCGCCACCGGCAGCCCGTTGAAGATGTTGCTCAGCTCCGGCTGCGCTCCGCCGGCGGCCAGCTGCAACGTCTGGACCAGCAGGTCCGGGGTGATGCCGTTCTTGTTGGAGAGCCCGCTCGCGTCGTTCAGGGTGGCTTGCTCGGCGGGCAGCCCCAACTCGGCCAACTTGGCGGTCATCGCCTTCGCGGTGCCCTCGAAACTGGCCTCCTCACCGGCTGCCAGCGCCACCTGCCGGCCCAGCACCTCGGCCAGCACGTTGTCACTCTGCTGAAGCATCCAGTCGACTACCTGCACCAGCGGCGGCGACTGGACCTTGCCCAGCTCAGTGCCGGGCGCCACGGCCGGGGCGGCACTCGCGGACGAGGTGGCGGCGACCGGCGCCGTGCCGCGCTCCACCGACGACTCCGGGGCACCGATCATCCCGGCGAACAGCCGGCCCGCCGACAGCGCCGGATCCGAATACCGCGGGTCCCCGCCGAACTCGTTGTGCACCGGGTCGATCCGGCCCGCGTTTGTCATCAGCGACTGGATCCGGGCCACCTGCCCACCGGGCGAGATGTCCGCCGGGCCCCATCCGACAGCCGTTTCCGGACCCTCGAACAGCGAGGTGTCCACTGTTACTTTTGTCGCTTTAGTAGCGCCGAGTGCCTTCTTCACCTGCGCGGCCAGATCGTCCAGGCGAGCCGCCCCTGGGAAGAGATCCTTATCGGCCTTCTTCACCGCCATCGTGGCGTCACCAGCGCCGACGATCACCACCTCGCCCGGTTCCGCACCGGCCACCACCCGCGTCTCCAGCCGGTACGCCGCACCCCGCGCAGCCAGCACCGTCGCCGCGGTCAGCACCTTCGTCGTCGACGCCGGAGTGGCCTTCTCGTCCGCGTTCTGCTCGTACAGCAGGGTGTCCGTCGATACGTCGACCACCTGGATGTGCACCGCCGAACCGAGCGCACCCGCGGCGACCAGCGGATCCAGCGCCTCCTTGACAGCCGCCGGATCGGGCGCGGCCCCCTCCGCCGCCGCGGCCACCAGAACCGGCGTCGGTGAAGGCTCCGGCGTGGTCGGCACCGGCGTGGGCGTCGCAGCCGGCTCCCCGGTCAACGCCCCGATCCACCCGTCGACCGGTCCGGGCCGAACCACGACCCCGGCAGTCACCAGAGCCAACAAGATCAAGACAACGACAACCAATTTTGTACGGGGTTTACGCCGGGCGCCCGTCTCCGCCGGCCCCGTACCGTCGCTGGTCCCGACCGACCCGCCGGTTCCGGGCGTATGCGGTGGAGACGCCTGCGGAACCGCAGCCCGAGCAGTCCCCGACGCCCCAGCGGGCCGCCCATAGGTACCGCCCCCGGGAACCTTGGCCGCACCGGAACTACCGGAAACTTTTGCCGCACCGGCACCCGTGACACCGGAAACTCCGGCCACACCGGCTCCCCCGATGCCCGGAACCTTGGCAGCACCGCTACCCGAAGACCCGGCCACACCGGGAACCCCGGCGGCGCCACCGCCGAAGCCGGCGCCCTCACCAGAACCGAGACCACCTCCGGTTTTGGAGGATCCGCCGGATCCCGAAGTTCCACCCGGCCCACCTGACCCGCCGGTTCCGCCCTGGCCTGCAGGCCCACTGGCCGGTCGTTCACGTCCGACCGGGCCGAGATTCGCCGTGCGGTCCGGATCCGTACCCCGACCAAGGATCGCGGTCCGGCCCGGATCATCGTTCTGTCCGTGGTCCGTGGTCCGCCCCGGAACCGCAGGCTGCCCGAACCCGGCCTGCCGCCCGGAGTCAGCAACCTGGCCGAGGTTCACCGTCCGCTCCGAGTCCAGCGGCTGCCCGGACTGCGGGTTCCGCCCCGAATCCGAAGTCCGACCGGCATTCGGCTCTTGACCTGCACCCGGCCGCTGACCAGGACCCGGGCCCTGACCCGCTCCCGGCCGCTGACCGAGACTCGGGCTCTGCCCAGAACTCGGGCTCTGCCCGGAACTCGAGCTCTGCCCAGGCATCGCAGGCTGGCTGAACTGAGCCGTCCGGCCCGGGTCCAAACCCTGACCGGCGACTGTCACATCAGGCGGCCCCGCGGCCCAGGCCCCCCGAGAGGTGCCCTGCCCCGGCTGACCGCCCGGCCAGTTCCCGGTCGGGTCCGGCCCGCTGGGCGGATAGTTCACCGCACCGCCGGAAGCCGTCGATACGCTCGCACGCCCCGGCTGCTGATCACCAGACGACCCGGCCTGCCCGTCCTGCCCAGCCTGCCCACCGGCAGACGCACTCGTGGTGCCCGCGGACGACTGGACGCCCACCGGCTGCTCCTGAACCGGCTTCTTCTGCTGCGGAACCGCCGGTCTAGCCCCCTCCGGCCCCGCTCCCGAAGTCGGCCGGCTCTCC
>DATMVU010000197.1:0-7433 GCA_035562875.1 Actinoplanes sp.
GCCATCGCGAAGAAGTTCCACCTCTACGACGACACCCTGTTCCACACCCGGGTCACCGACCTGACCTGGGACGACGACGCCGACGAGTGGATCGTGTCCACCGACCGCGGCGACCGGTTCCGGGCCCGTCACGTGGTGACCTCGTCCGGCACGCTCACCCAGCCGAAACTCCCCGGGATCCCGGGTGTCGAGGAGTTCCGCGGGCACACCTTCCACACCAGCCGCTGGGACTACGGCTACACCGGCGACGACCTGCCGAAGCTGGCCGGCAAGCGGGTCGCCGTGGTCGGCACCGGCGCCACCGGCATCCAGGTCATCCCGCACGTCGCCGAGGCCGCCGAGCGCGGCGTCACCACTGTCGAGCCGACCGCCGAGGCCGAGCAGGCCTGGTGCGACACGATCCGGGAGTACGCCCCGGACAACCACCGTTTCCAGTCCGAGTGCACCCCCGGCTACTACAACAACGAGGGCCGCCCCCGCGAGGTCAACAACGCGTTCGGCCCCGGCCCGATCGTCTTCCACGACCTGTTGCGCCGGTGGCGCGAGGAGGGCGGCTTCGACCAGGTCCTGAGTTAGAAACCGGGCAGATGCGGTGGCGGCACCGCACCTGCGCTCCGTCCGTCAGTGACTGTCCTGGTAGGCGCGCAGGGTGCGCGGGCCGAACGCGTCCGGCAGCACCTCGTCGATGGTCTTGATGCCGCTGACGGTGTCCAGGAGCATGCCGTCGGCGGAGTGTTCGTAGAGCAGCTGACGGCAGCGACCGCACGGCATCAGGGCGTTGCCGTCGCCGTCGACACACGCGAACGCGACGAGCTTGCCGCCGCCGCTCATCGTCAGGGCCGAGACGAGGCTGCACTCGGCGCAGAGGCCCAGGCCGTACGACGCGTTCTCGACGTTGGCGCCGATGATGATCCGGCCGTCGTCGACCAGGGCGGCGACACCGACCGGGAAGTTCGAATACGGGGCGTACGCCTTGGTCATCGCTTCACGGGCCCGCTCCCGCAGGGTGGTCCAGAGCTCGTCGGTGATCTCGGTTGTCACAGGTTTCGCCTTCGTTCTGCTGACGCTCGTTGCCACGTCCAGTCTCCCGCACCTGACCAGAAGACTTGACCTTGACCCTGGGGTACGGGTTTAGCGTCGCACTGTGAGCAGCGGAGATTTCGACTACGAGACGAACGGCCACGGGTACGCGATCCAGCGCCGTCCCGACCCCCGGATCGCGGCACTGATCCACGAAGCGCTCGGCGACGCCCGGACCGTCCTGAACGTGGGGGCGGGCGCGGGTTCGTACGAACCGGAGGATCGGTATGTCGTCGCCGTCGAACCGTCCGCCCGGATGCGGGCCCAGCGCCCGCCGGGAGCGGTTCCGGCACTGGACGCCACCGCCGAGCGGCTGCCGTTCGACGACGGCGCCTTCGACGCGGCGATGGCCACGGTGACCGTGCACCAGTGGCCCGACCCCACCCGTGGGCTGGCCGAACTGCGCCGGGTCACCCGCGGGCCGGTGGTGGTGCTGACCTTCGACGGTGCCGCCCTGGACCGGTTCTGGCTGGCCGGATATGCACCGGAGCTGATCGCCGCGGAACGCCGCCGCTATCCGGCGATCAGCACGATCACCGCCGCGATCGGCACCCGGGCCACAGTGACCGAGGTGCCGGTCCCGATCGACTGCACCGACGGTTTCACCGAGGCGTTCTACGCCCGTCCCGAACGTTTCCTCGACGCGGGTGTCCGGGCCGCCCAGTCGGCGTGGGGTTTCGTCGACGAGACGGCCACTGCCCGGGCCGCCGGCCGGCTGCGGGCCGACCTGGACTCCGGCGCCTGGGACGAGCGGTACGGCCACCTGCGTACCCGGCCGGAGTTCCTCGGCTCGTTACGGCTGATCGCCGGGCACCCCTGATCAGGGTGCGGTCAGCGGCGCGGTCAGGCCGTCGGTGCAGGTGCGCGGGGTGAGGCGCGGTCCTAAGGCCTCAGGTCGGCGCCGGCCGGGCCGATGAAGCCGGGCGATGTACGAGTTGCGGAGTCCCCAGCAGACGGCGGAGATCACGATCGGCGAGGTGATCGCCGCGCGGCTGATCCAGCCTTCCTTCCAGCCGATCGTCGATCTGGCCACCGGTGGCGTGGTGGGGCTGGAATCCCTGGCCCGGGGCCCGGCCGGGACGTCGCTGGAGTTCCCGGACCGGCTGTTCGGCGCCGCCCGCGCGGCCGGCCGGCTCGGGGAACTCGACCAGATGTGCGCCGAACGTGCCCTGGAGTGTGCGGTCGGCGCCGTGCTCCCGCCGCCGCTGCTGTTCGTCAACGCCGAACCGGCGGTACTGGACCAGCCGATCTCGGAACGGATCGCCGAACTGGTGATCGCCGGACTGCCGTTCCGGGAGGTCCTCGAATTCACCGAACGGGCCCTGCCGACGGTGCCCGGCAGCATGCTGCGGCTGGCCGGACTGACCCGGGCGTTCGGGCACGCGGTCGCACTCGACGACGTCGGGGTGGACCCGATGTCACTGGCGTTCCTGCCCATCCTCGACCCGGAGGTGATCAAGCTGGACCTGAACCTGATCCGGGATCCACGGGCCGAGGCGACCGCCAGGGTCAGTGCCGTGGTGCGGGCGCAGGCGGCCCGTACCGGCGCCCTGGTCATCGCCGAAGGCATCGAGACCGCAGCCGATCTGGCGGTGGCCCGCGAGTTGGGCGCGCACTGGGGTCAGGGCTGGCATTTCGGCAGGCCCGGACCGATCGACGGGGCCGGGCACCGGTACGACCCGGAGGCCGCCGCGGTACTGCCGGTGCCACGGGCCACGTTCCACGAACGGCCCGCGACACCGTTCGACACGACCGAAGGGTACGGGCCGGCCGTCGCTGCGGACGCCACCACGATCGGCGACGCGGTCAACCGGCTGCACGACGTGCTCACCCACGATCCGGACGTCATCGTCTTCGCCAGCGAACCCGCCGCCACCTGCCCCGACGTGCCGGTGTCGCTGCACTCGCTGCTGGGCCGGGCCCGATCGGTGTACATCCGGGACCGGCCGGTGCCCGACGAGTTCGCCGTCGCACTCCTCGGCGCCGGATACGGGCTCGGCCTGTGTGTGCGCACCCGCCCGAGCCTGGAGATCCGGCACCTGGATCAACTGCCGGCCGTCGCCGAGGTGGCCCGGGTACTGCTGCGCCCCTGAAGGTCGGCGGTGGTCGCCCGGCACATCACCCCGGCCGGTTCGACGAGTGCCACCCGAGCCGGCTGACGACGACACCCACGAGTGCGCCGGGAGTGGACCGTGGACACACTTCCGGCGGATCCCGGTCGGTTGGGCACGAGGTCGCGGTGGTCCGGCTCGAACTGCGGCTGGTGACCGAACTCGTGCGGGACCGCCCCGACCGCTACGAGCCGATTCTGCGCCACCTGGTCCGGCATGGAGCTGACACCGGGCTTCTCCATCGAGCCCTGCAGAACCGGGATGTAGACCCACGTCTATGCAGGCAGGTCACCGCAGCACTCCCTTGACACCAAAGGTTATCGATATGTAATTTCACGGTAACACGTTTCCATGAAACGTTTCACGACTCGCGCGATCCCCTTCTTTCCCGGAGAAACCATGCGCAAAGTTCGTCTCCTGATCGTGGCCGCCCTGGCGATCGCCCTCACCCTGGCCGCCCCCGCCGCAAGCCACGCCGCCCCCGACGGCTGTGACTCCCCCGGCGGCCCACGCCCCGCCCACCCCGGCGGCAAGCCGGTGAACGTCTGGCTGGCCGGCGACTCCACGATGGCCCCGCCCACCACCGGCACCTGCCCGGTCGGCTGGGGTCACGAGTTCGACGCCCTGTTCAAGAGCAACGTGACGGTGCACAACCTGGCGTTCGGCGGCCGCAGCATCCAGACCTGGCTGTACGAGACAGGCGTGACCTCGACCATCGGCGACGACGGCGAGTGCGAGCTGACCGCCGGGACGTACTCGCCCCGCTGGCAGCAGGTCCTGGACGGGATCAAGGCCGGTGACTACCTGTTCATCCAGTTCGGCATCAACGACGGCTCGCGGACCTGCCCCCGGCACGTCGGCACCGAGCGCTACCGGGAACTGATGACCTACATGGCACAGACCGCCCTCGACCGGGGCGCGCACCCGATCGTGCTGTCCGCGGTCGCCGCCATCACCTGCTCCGGTGACACCGCCGTCAAGAACCGCGGTTTCACCGAGCCGACCATCGCGGCCGCCGAGGCCACCGGTGCCGACTACATCGACCTGCAGACGCTGAGCGTCGACTACTACAACTCCCTCGCCCTGTGCCCGAACGACAGCGACTACACCTCCGGCCTGGTCGGGCAGATCTTCTGCAACGACCACACCCATTTCGAGTCGTACGGCGCGGCCCGGATCGCCGAGCTGGTGGCCGGCGCGCTGCGGGACCAGCGGATCCGCCTGGCCCGCTCCCTGCTGCCCGCCGCATCGTCGAACGAGGAGATCGCATGAGACTCATCCTGGCGGCGGCGCTGATCGCGGCGGCCCTCGGCACAGCGGCTCCGGCTCAGGCCGCGCCGGCTCAAATTGGGCAGACCGGAAACGATCAGGGCGCGCCCACCGACCGCAACATCGAGTACACCGGGCGCTGGGACACCACCGATCCGGCCGCCTACGTGCCGCAGTGGGCGGGCGCCTACCTGCGGGTCGGGTTCACCGGCACGACTGTCGCGCTCGAACAGCGGAACACGATCGACTTCTGGTACAGCATCGACGGGGGCCCGTACACCCTGGCCGACAAGGTCAGCGGGACGGTGGACCTCACCCCGGAGCCACTCGCCGAGGGCCGGCACACGCTGCTGGTGTCGTACCGGATCGTGGCCGGCAGTTACACCGGCGACGCCCGGTTCCAGGGACTGACCCTGGACGACGGGGCACGCACGTTCCGGCCGCAGCGGGCCCGTCAGTCGGTGGAGTTCATCGGTGACTCGATCACCGCCGGGTACACCTCGACGAATGTGGCGCTGTCCGCGTACCCGTGGCTGATCGGTGAGAACCTGGGCGTCCGGCACACCCAGATCGCGCTGAGCGGCTCCTGCCTGAACGAGTTGACCGCCGAGCAGAGCACCCGCGGCATCCGCTGTTACGGCCTGGAGACCCGCTATCCGCACGTCGGTTTCCAGGACGGTTCCGCGGACTGGGACTTCCGCAGGTTCCGGCCGGACGTGATCGTGGTGAACATCGGCACGAACGACGTCGGGCACGGGGTGAGCAGCGCCGACTTCCGGGTGGCCTACGAGGACTTCCTGAAGCAGGTCCGGGCCGCGAACCCGCGGTCGACCATTCTGGCTGTCCGGATCTTCAAGGGCTGGTGGGCCGCGGAGTCCCGGGCGGCCGTCGAGGCGCTGCAGGCGGCCGGCGACTGCGACGTGCAGTTCGTCGACACGACCGGCTGGTGGGACCCGGCGACGATGACCAACGACGGCACCCATCCGAACGACTACGGCCACCGGGTGCTGACCGATTATCTCCAGCCCTACGTGGCTGCGGCCCTCCACCGCCGATGAATCGTTTCACGACAACCCTGGGGACCCGCATGCGTATCCGAAGACTCACCGCCCTGCTCGCAGCCCTGACCACCACCGCCGCGATGCTGCCCGGCACCGCAGCCCAGGCCGGTGGTCACCAGCGCCCGACGCTCACCGTCGACGGCCGGCAGACCGAGCGCCTCGACCGTGGCGTGGTCGCCGTGCCCACCGGCGACGGTGTGCTGGTCAGCTGGCGGCTGCTCGCCACCGACCGGGACCACACCGCCTTCGACGTCTACCGCAACGGCCGCAAGATCACCAAGCGGCAGATCAAGGACAGGTCCAATTTCCTTGATGTACGGGGGAAAGCCGGCGACCGTTACGCGGTGGCTCCCCGGAACGGCTCGCGGACCCGCGCGGTGACCGCCTGGGACACCGATCACCTGGACATCCCGTTGCAGAAGCCGGGTGACACCTACCGCGCCAACGACGCCGGCATCGGTGACCTGGACGGTGACGGCCAGTACGAGATCGTCCTCAAGTGGGACCCGGAGGTCAGCAAGGACAACTCGCAGTCCGGAGTCACCGGTGAGGTGTTCCTGGACGCCTACGAACTCGACGGCACCCGGCTGTGGCGGATCGGGCTGGGCCGCAACATCCGGGCCGGTGCGCACTACACCCAGTTCCTGGTCTACGACTTCGACGGCGACGGTAAGGCCGAGGTGGTGTCCAAGACCGCCGACGGCACCACCGACGGGGCCGGAGTCGTGATCGGTGACCCGGCGGCCGACTACCGCAACACCGCCGGTTACGTACTGTCCGGGCCGGAGTTCCTGACCGTCTTCAACGGCCGGACCGGGGCGGCGGCGGCCACCATCCCGTACGAGCCGGCCCGCGGCGACGTGTGTGCGTGGGGCGACTGCTACGGCAACCGGGTGGACCGGTTCCTGGCCGCCGTCGCCTACCTGGACGGCGAGCACCCGAGCATCGTGATGGCGCGCGGCTACTACACCCGTACCGTGCTGGTGGCCTATGACTTCACGAACGGCGCCCTGACCCACCGGTGGACCTTCGACAGCAACGTCGTGGGCAAGCAGTACGAGGGGCAGGGCAACCACAACCTGTCCCCCGCCGACGTGGACGGCGACGGTAAGGACGAGATCGTCTACGGCGCGCTGACCATCGACGACGACGGCTCGGTGCTCTACGGCACCGGACTCGGCCACGGCGACGCCCTGCACGTCGGTGATCTGAACCCGAACCGGCCCGGCCTGGAGGTGTTCGGCGTCCACGAGAGCAGGTCGGCAACCTATGGCATGGAGACCCACGACGCGGCCACCGGGGAGATCCTGCACGGGCAGTTCACCGGCATCGACACCGGGCGTGGCGCCTCCGGCGACATCGATCCGGCTCATCCCGGTGAGGAGACGTGGGCAATCGGCGGGGCCTGGAACAGCCCGACCGGCTGGCTGTTCAGCGCCGACGGCACCCTGATCTCGAACAACATCCCGGCCGCCAACTTCGTCGTCTACTGGGACGGCGACCTGGGCCGGGAGATCCTGGACCACGACTGGGACGCCACCACCAGCACCGGTGTCGGCACGATCGGCAAGTGGGACCCGGCGACCGAGACCACCACCCGGCTGCTGACCGCCACCGGCACCCAGTCCAACAACCACACCAAGGGCACCCCGGCGCTGCAGGCCGACCTGCTCGGCGACTGGCGGGAGGAGGTGCTGTGGCGCACCGACGACAGCACCGCGCTACGCCTGTTCACCACCCCCTACCCCAGCGCGTACGGCTTCACCACGCTCACCCAGGACAAGCTCTACCGGCTCGGCATCGCCTGGCAGAACGTGGCCTACAACCAACCGCCCCACCCCGGCTTCTTCCTGGGGCACGGGATGAAGCCACCGGCGCGGCCCAACATCACCCCGAGGCCGTTGGAAACGAG
>DATMVU010000198.1:0-17964 GCA_035562875.1 Actinoplanes sp.
TTCACGCCGACACCCGGCAACGGTACGAGTCGTGTCTGTCGGAAGCCACCGATCGGGCGGTCCCGGTGGCGGCGCGCGCGGCACGGGCCTTTCTCGATGTCGCGTTCTTTCACCCGTACGACGACGGCAATGCCCGCCTGGCCGGACTGGTCCTGCACTTCGTGCTGCTGGATGCCGGCGTGGAGCTCGATGAGGTACGCCCGATCCTCACCACGGTCCGCCGCGCCGACGACGACGACGGGTCAGCCGATCTCGCCCGTCTGGTGCACGGCATCGCCCTGGCCTCCCACCGCCGCTGGGCCCGGCGCCAGCGGGAGGTGGTCGCGTGATTCCACAGTCGTTCCGGGACATGCCCCGGTGGTGGCGGGACGGTCCGGGGTGGCTGGACGCGCTGCCGGAACTGGTCGAGGAGCAGTGCCGCCGGTGGGGTTTGACGGTGGACGGTGCGGCGATGCACGGGTCGAACGCGCTGGTCGTTCCGGTGGTGCGGGCGGGCGGTGGGTTCGTGCTGCGGTTGACGCCGCCCGGGCCGGACGTGGTGGCGCAGATCGGGGCGCTGCGGTTCTGGGACGGCCGGGGCACCGTTCGGTTGATCGACGCGGACGCGGATCGTGGGGTGATGCTGCTGGACCGGCTGAGCCCGGGGACGTCGCTGCGGGACGTGCCGGTTGCGGAGGCGATGCCGGTGCTGGGGGCGTTGATGCGGCGGCTCGCGGTGCCGGCCCCGCCGCAGACGCCGAGCACCGGGGCGGCGGTCGCGCGGCGGATGACCACTCTCGGACAGGAGTGGGATCGGTGCGGGCGGCCGTTTCCGGCGGCGCGGCTGCGGGAGGTCCTCGACATCGGTGAGCGCCTGTCGCAGCGTGACGAGGTGTGGGCGGTGGACGCGGATCTGCACTCGGAGCAGGTGCTGCTCGGTGGGCGCGGAGACTGGACGGTGGTCGACCCCGTACTCAAGCGGGGTGATGTCGATTTTGATCTGGCCCGGGTGCTGTGGACCCGGCTGGACGAGATGACGGACGTCGTCGGCTGCTTCGACGCGGTGGTGACTGCGGCTGGGACGCAGCGGGACCTGAGCCGGGACTGGGTGGTCTTCCGTACGGCCGACTACTGGTTGTGGGGGCTGGCCGCCGGGCTGACCGAGGACCCGCAGCGATGCCAGCGGCTGATGTCCGCTTTCGATTAGTCGGCCAGGGCCGGGCAGTTCAGGGTGACGGCCAGCCAGGCGCGGGTCATCGTGGTGGCGCGTTCCCAGGTGATGCCGGGGCGGCGCAGGGCTATCTGGACGCCGAAGCCGTCGGCGAGGGCGCAGGCGCCCTGGGCCACGGCGTCGATGTCGGCGGGTTCGGCCAGGGCTCCGGCGTCGACGGCGGCGCGGATGGCGTCGCGGACCAGGGTGGCCCAGCCGTCGTAGGTGCCGATGGACTCGGTGGCGAGTTCGTCGTCGCGCAGGGCGGTGCGCCAGTATTCCACCCAGAGCATCCACTCGGCGCGGGCGGCGTCCGGGGAGCCGTCGGTGGCGGCGAGGTGGCCGGCCACCCAGCGCAGCCGGGCGATCGGATCGCCGATGGCCTCGGCGGCGGTGCGGGCCTCGGTGAGCAGGTGCGCGGTGCGGGTGCGCAGGGCCTGCACGACCAGGTCCTCCCGGTTGCCGAACAGGTATTGCAGGGTGCTGATGGATGCGCCGGTGCGACCGGCCACATCGGTGAACCTGGTGTTCTCGAAGCCGCGTTCGGCCACCACTTCGGCAGCCTGCATCAGCAGCTCGGCCCTGTTCCGCGAGGCACGCCGCATTCCCAAGATCCACACCCTCCGGTACGGTTCCACTGGTATCTCCATACCACAAGGCACTACCAGCGGAGGTCCCCGTGGACGTGATTGTTGTCGGTGCGGGTCTCGCCGGTCTAGTGGCGGCGCGGGATCTGCGCGCCGCCGGGCTCAGCGTCCGTGTCCTGGAAGCCCGCGACCGGGTCGGCGGCCGCGCCTGGACGGTCCCCTTACCCGGCACCGGCGCCGCGGTCGACCTCGGCGCCGAGTGGCTCGCCCCCGACCGGCACGGCGCCGTCCTGCGGGAACTGGCCAGATACGACCTGACCACCACCGAACCACCCCGCGGCCCGCACCGGTGGTACCTGCCGAGCGCCCCGGACGACCCGGCCGAGAAGACGGTGCTCGCCGCCGCCCTGGAGCGTCTCGAAGCCGACGCCGGGCGGATCGACTTCGAACGCCCCGACTGGCACCACTGCGCCCCGGACCTGGACGTGCCGTTCGGCTCCTACCTGCGCGAGTTCTGCCCGTCGGAGCGGGTCCGCAGCCTGATCCTGGCGTGGGCGTTCGTGCTGATGGGCGGGGACGAGAACGAGTACAGCGCCCTGCACCTGCTGCACGAGATCGCCGGTTTCGGGTCGACGAAGGCCGCGTTCGGGGCGAGTGAGCACCGGATCGACGGCGGCGCCGACACCCTGGCCAAGGCGATCCACGCCGACCTGGGACCGATGGTCCGTCTCGGTCAGCCGGTGGTGTCGATCACCGCGCCGCGGGGCGGCTGCACGGTGATGACCGCCGACGGCACCCCGCACCGGGCCCGCGCGGTGGTCGTGGCGGTGCCGCTCAACTGTTTCGCCGGCATCGACGGACTGGCCGGTCCGGGATCCCATGCGGGCCGGGCGGTGAAGGTGTGGCACCGGGCGGACGGGGTGGTCGACGGCGAGGGCACCACCGGCTGGCCGACCGTCGTGGAGACGTATGCGATCGCCGACGGGGTGGCCGCCTTCCACCTGGACGGCCTCGACCCGGCGGACATCCTCGCCGAGCACTACCCGGCCGCGGTGCTGTCCGAGGACTGCTGGCACGACTGGGTGGCCGACCCGTACGCCAAGGGAACCTGGTGTGCGGCCCGCCCCGGGCAGCTGGACGCCCTGCACGATCTCGCCAACCGGTCCGGCCCGCTCTTCTTCGCCGGCGGCGACCTGTCCCGGCGCTGGATGGGCTGGATGGACGGCGCGATCACGTCCGGGGCCGACACCGCGGTGCGGACCCGCGCCTACCTGTACGGCACCACGATGCCGTCGGCGCGCGGCTGATCCCGTCGGCCGAAGTCCGGGCCTGCTGTTAGCGTCCGGCTCATGACGATCACCCCGGTTGCCGTCGCTGTCTCCCATTGGGCGCAGGATCCCTGGTCGCGGGGGTCGTGGAGTCTGATCGGCCGGGGTGGCAGCCCGCAGGACCGGGTCACGCTGGGGCAGCCGGTGGGGACTCGGCTGCGGCTGGCCGGGGAGGCCACCCATGCCTCACGCGCGGGCATGACCCACGGCGCGTACGAGCAGGGGGTCGAAGCCGGATCGTGGGCCGCCGGCCTGGGGCATGGTCGCATCGCGGTGGTGGGGGCCGGCATGGCCGGTCTGGCCGCCGCCCGGACGCTGATCGATCGCGGTCGTGAGGTGGTCGTCCTGGAGGCGCGGGACCGGACCGGCGGCCGCACCACCGGCACCGAACT
The DNA here is from genome assembly GCA_035562875.1 of Actinoplanes sp. Classification (GTDB taxonomy): domain Bacteria; phylum Actinomycetota; class Actinomycetes; order Mycobacteriales; family Micromonosporaceae; genus Actinoplanes. The sequence continues at coordinate 3,497 of DATMVU010000198.1, forward strand.
GGACGGTACCGGGTTCGATCTGGGCGCCAACTGGCTCCAGCAGTTCGACGGCAGCGTGCTCGCCCGTCTCGCCGAGCGGCTGGGCCTGCGCCTGGTGCCCACCGACTTCGGCGACCCGCTGATCCACGACGGCCGCGAAGTCCCCGCCGGACTGGAGGCGGAGCTACGGGCCCGGCTCGCGGCGGCGCCGGTGGAGACCGCGATCGCCGACGTGGTCGAGGCCTGGGCGGCGGCTCCCGGTTCATGGTCCCCCGAGGACGTCCGCCGGTACGTGGCCGCGGAGATCGTGATGGACTCGGGCGCTCCGCTGTCGTGGTTGAGCGCGCGGCACGGCTTCGAACCCGGGGTCGGGGAGGGTGACCGCTGGATCGTCGGCGGCTACCGCCTGCTGGTGGATCACCTGGCCGCCGGTGTGGAGATCCGTCTCGGTCACCCGGTGCACCGGATCGAGGTCGACGACGACGGGGTGACCGTCGGCGGTGAGCGGTTCGGCGCGGTGATCGTGACGGTGCCGCTGGGCGCGCTGGACGACATCACGTTCGTACCCGAGTTGCCCGCAGCGCACCGGACCGCCCGGTCCCGCCTGGGCATGGGCCGGGTCGAGAAGATCATCCTCCGGTTCGAGGAGCGGTTCTGGCCCGAGCATCCGGCCGGCTACCACCGCGTCCACGGCCCCGGCGAGTACGACATCAGCGAGTGGCTCGACGCCACCGCCGCGGACGGCACGCCCACACTCGTCGGCCTGTTCGCCGGGCCGTGGCTGGACGAGCTGTGGACCGGCACCGATGCGGAGATCGCCGCCAGGGTCGTCGCTGGATTGTCCTTTCGGGCGAAGAACGCGGCAGGTCCCGCCGGTCGGCTGGCCTGACGCCCGCCGGTAGCCGAGAGTGATGGAAAGGAAGCGGACCGTCCTCATGGGGTGTTCAGCATGGCGCACGACCTTCGTCAGCGGCACCGGCCGATCCGCGCCGCCCGGCGCCCCAGCCCGATCCGGATGACCGTCGTCGTCCTGCTGGCGGCCGGAGCGGCGATCCTGCTGTTCGCCGCCGGTCTGGTCGCCGGGCAGTACCGCCCCGGGGACCCGCCCGCCGGGACGCCCGCCACCACCAGCCCGGCCACCGTGGCCCGGCCCCGAGCCGGAAAGGCGGTCCGGGACGGCAGATTCGAGTTCACCGTCACCAGGACCGACTGTTCCCGGTCCACCGTCGGCGCCGAACACCTGCAGCGCACCGCCGAGGGCCGGTTCTGCGTGGTCAGCCTGACCGTGCGCAACATCGGCGACGAGGACAAGTACTTCGTCGGCCGGGCACAGAGCGCCTACGACACGGCCGGCACCGAGTACAGCAGCGACGAACTGGCCGGACTCTATGCCAACCGCGGCATCGAGGCGTTCGTCCAGCAGCTGGCCCCCGGTGCGAAGGTCACCGGCAAGCTGGTCTTCGACGTCCCGAAGGGCGCCCGGCTGGCCGCCCTGGAACTCCACGACTCCCCGCTCTCCGGCGGCGTGCGGGTCCCGATCACGCCGGACTGACCGGATCAGGACGCCGGCCCGCGCAGGCGCTCACCGGTCGCCACCGCCTCCTGGAGGTGGGTGACCAGGTCCCGCAGGCCGGTGTCGAGGTCGGCCTGGTCGGCGGTCTCGGTGAGGATCAGATCGCGGACCTCGTCGACGTACGGCTGCCAGATCTCGCGGGCCAGGCCGGTGCATTCGGCGGCGGCCTGCTGCCGGCGGGCGGCGGCGGCCTGGTCATCGGTGCGGCGGGCGCCGTCGGTGCGGTGGTCGTCGTAGAGTCCGGCCAGGTAGACGACGAGTGGCAGGGCAGCCTCGACGGTACCGAGATGTGCTCCGGCGACGCCGATGGCCTTGGCGACCTTCGACTTGCCGCGAGCGTTGTCACTCGCCACTTTCAGCAGGCCGAACAGCATGGTGCCGACGGTCTCGACGTGCCCGGCCACGGCGGTGCGGGTGGGTCCGGGCTCGTCCGCGGTCTCCAGGCTGGTGACCAGGGTGGCGAACCCGGTCCAGGACGGCTGGGCGCGTTCCCGGTCCCGGGTCTTGCGGATCGACTCCCGCAACCGTTGCAGGCGGCTCTCGTGCCTGGTGAACCAGGTGTCGAGGGTGTGCTTGAGCTCGGCCTGCAGGTCGCCGCCGGTGTCACGGGGGCGGCGCAGGACCTCGTCGACGAGACCCTCGAGGGCTGCCTGCGCGGCCCGGTCGAGGGTGCCGAGTTCGGTCAGCCACCCGTCGCGGCGTTCGGTTCCGCGGGCGGCCACCGCGGCCTGGGCGGTGAAGTCGGCCAGCTGTTCGCGCAGTTCGGCGAGGGTTTCGGTGAGGGCCGCGGTCCAGTAGCGCCGGCCGGCCGCGGCACGCCAGGTGGGCAGGCCGGCCGGGGACACGGCCTCGATGGCACCGGACAGCGCTGCCATGCCGTCCCAGGAGCGGAAGGCATCCCACGCCGTACGATCGAGATCGGTCTCCGGTCCTCCGGTCTGGTAGGGGTCCTGGGCGACCACGAAGACCGGTGTCCGCTCGTCGAGACCGAACAGTTCCCGCAGCTCACGCACCTTGCGGTCGGCGAGTTCACGGTAGCCGTCCAGGTCGTACTCCGGGTCGGCACCGGCCTCGTCGAAGCGGGAGATCACGAACCACAGGGCCCCGGCCGGCCAGTCCCGGGCGATGAGCTGCCGCAGCAGGTCCCGTTCGGCGGTGGCGAGCTGCGAGGTCAGCACGGCGACGCCGATGTCGGTCAGCCCGACCGCGGCCAGGGCCCGGCCGGTGTTGGTGCGGGCCCGCAGGTCGGACGCTCCGGCGGTGAATCCGGGGGTGTCCCGGACGGTGCAGCCGGCGATCTCGGTGCTGTCGACGTCGAAGGTCTCGTGCCGGGCGCTGATGGTGAGCCAGTCGGGCACGGTGCCGCCGGTGTCGACGATCAGCCGCCGCAGCAGCGAACTCTTGCCGGTGTCGTAGGCACCGAACAGGGTGACTGCGGGCTTGTCGAGCGTGGTGAACGTGTCCCAGTCGCCGCCGTACCGGTCGTCGAGGGAGCCGCCCGGCAGCCGGCGCAGCCAGTCTCGTACCGCGTCGATGTCGGCCTCGGTCATCGGTTCCCCTTCGTGGCTGCGGTGATCAGCGCCTCGGCGGTGCCGGCGCGGGTGGCCGCCGTGTCCATCCGGTCCTTGAGCACGGTGGCCCGGTCGAGCTGCTCGCGCAGCAACTCTTCCAGGTCGCGGGTGTTCTGCTGGAGGTGACCGACCGGGCCGTCACCTTCGTCACCATGCATGATCTGGTCGACGACGATATCGATCGCCGCGTCGACGGCCGTGGCGGCGGCGGCCTGCTGGGTCTGGTGCGCGCCGTCCTTACGGGCGTCGCTGGCCATGGTGAACACGTCGGCGGCGGTGGCGATGACGCCGAGGACGGCACCGGCCTTGGCGACAGCGGCACCGCCCTTGACCGCTCCCCACGGTTTGAAGTTGTGGCCGAGCTGTTTGCCGATCGCGTACACCGCGTCCCTGCTGCCGAGCGCCCCGGCGATCTTCGCGGCGGCACCGGCGACGTTGCTGGTGCCCGCGGCCACCGTCTCGTGCCAGGCGCCGGTGTGGGCGGTGAACCCGGCGGCGAGTTCCGGCGCCACCCCGAAGGCGGCGGCGCGCATCTCCCGGCCGACGGCGGAGATGTGGTCGTCGTGCCAGTCACCGAGCCGGCGGGCCGCGTCGTCCCGGTAGCGGTCCAGGTCGGTCTGGAACTCCGGTGTCGTCCACCAGGATCCGGCGAGAAGTTCCAGTCTCTTGGCGTCCTTGCGGTCGACGGTGGCGATCGTGGTCTTCGCCACCAGCGCGTGCCGGTTCACCATCCGGCGGGCGTCCTCCCGCAGCACGTCCGCCAGCAGTTCGGCGTCGGTGATCGCGGTGTGCAGGGCGGCGATCACCGGTTCGGCCCGGTGCAGGTCCGCGCTGTCGCCGGCCTGCTGCCGTTCCAGAGTGTGCCGATACCGGCGTAGCGCGGCGACCGCCGCGTCGAAGGCTGCCGCCGCGGAGGCGGCCGGCCGGTCGAGACCGTGCACCGCGTCGAGCAGCGGGGACACTCCGTCCCAGGACCGGTTGCCGTCGAAGTCGGCGGGCCCGGCCGGGTCGGCGGCACCGAACAGGCCGAATGGGTCCCCGGACACGCAGTGGATCCGGTCGAGTCCCACGTCGACACCCCGGGACGCGAGCGCGGACCGCAGTTCCTCACGTTTGCGGTCCTGATGGTTCAGGTACGCCTCGGGTGCGGCCAGCGGGTCGACACCCAACTCGTCGCACCTGTTGATCAGGAACACCGTCCGGTCGCCCTTGGCGGCGGTCAGTCCGTCGAGGACGGTGGTGTCCCCGACCAGGAAGTTCAGGTGGACCACGACGAACACCACGGCGGCCTCGGCGACCTGGGCCAGTGCTGCGGTGTCGTGGGCGCTGTCGCCGCTCTGCAGACCCGGGGTGTCGACGAGATCGACGCCGCCGAGCGGGTACCGGGTCGCGACAGCGGTCGCCGCGGTGGCCCGGATGTCCAGGGAACCGGCCGGTTGCCGTCCGCTGTCGATCAGCAGTCGCCGGATCAGCGACGACTTGCCCGAGTTGTAGTCGCCGAGGACCGCCACGGCCGGGCGGGCACCGGCGACCCGGTCGAAGATCGTCACGACGCCGAACAGTTCCGGGTCCTGATAGGCCGCGGACTGCAGGTCGTCCCGCCAGACCGCGGCGGGCACGTTCCCGGCAGCCGTCATGGCGCGGGCCAGCCGGAGGCGGTCCTGTTCGCGGCGGCCGGCGTAGAGGGCGCCGGCGGCCGGGTCGACCGGGGCCGCCTGCATGCCGGAGCCGTCGTCGATCCAGTCCTCGCCGAGCAGCACCCGGGTCACGGCTGCCGTGTTCTCCCCCAGCCGCTGCTGGGCCCGGATCAGCACGTCGGCGGTCGGCGGGGCGGGATTGATCGCGTCAGCGTAGGCACGGAGCGCGCTGACCGATCGTACGATCGCCTCGTGTTGTGACCGCAGGTGAACGGCGTCGCGCAGCGACGCGGCGACCACCGGAGCCAGCTGGGTCCAGGCCGCCTGCCTGCTCTCCCGGACGATGCCGTCCTCGTAGGCGTCGAACGTCTGGTCGACGGCCCGGTGGCTGTCCGCGATAGCCTGGGCCCGGGCCGCGCGCGCCTGGTCCGCCGACTTGTCGGTGATCTTCTTGCCGAAGTACTGCTGGACCTGCCCGGCGATGCCGAGGCCGACGGCTGTCACTCCGATCGCCCAGCCGATCGGGTTGGTCAGCGCCAAGGCGATCAGGGGCACCGCCGCGGCGCCCGCACCCACCGCGATCCCGGTGCCGCGGACGATACCGCCGGTCAGGCCGCCGCCCTCGTCACCACGGACGGCCGCGGCCTGGACCGGCACCGCGCTGCCGAGCGAACTGTCGTCCACCGCCGCTCGCAGCCGCTGCTGCAGGAAGCTGCGGCGTTCCGTCTCCACCACCCGCATCGCCGCGGCGACCGCGTCGGTGTCGAAGACTGCCTCCCGGAAACGGTCCTCGTCGTACCCGATCTGCTTCTCGAACGCCGTCCGGATCAGGTCGTCGGCCGCCGCCATCGCGGTCCGCCGGGGCGCCGACAGGTGCGCGGCGGCCAGATCGCGGACGAACCGGTCCAGGGTGCCCGCGGCCGGGGAGGTGTACGGCCGGGCCCGGGCCGTCTCCGACAGTTCCAGCAGGTCGGTGCCGTCGTCGTGCAGCCAGGCGGCGCGTTCGGTGTCCCGGGGATAGCCGGCCACCGCGAACAGTGTCTCGATGTCGCGTTCGAGGGTCTCGGCCTGCCGGGTCAGGGCCGCCGCCGACTCGTCGAGCCCGGCGATCACCCGGTCCGCCCGGGACCGCAGGTCCTCACGCAGGGCGGCCAGCCGCAGGTCGGCGCCACCCTCGGCGATCGCGGCGACGATCAGCGCCTCCAAAGTGGCGATGTTGGACCAGCGGTCCAGATAGTCCGTACCGAAATCCGCCCGCTCCCGGTGGAAGGCGTCCGGGTTCGGGCCGTGGAACGGGGTGCCGGCCCGGGCCAGCAGCGCCCGGCGGCTGTGGATCGCAACGACCGGGGTGTGCGGCAGATCGATGCCCGCGAGGTGGGTGCGGATGTTGTCGGTGTGCTGGCGGACCGCCTCCGACAGGTGGGCCCGGGCGGACTGCGGGGCCCGGGCCGGATGCCGCCAGTGCGGGTTGCGCACGTTCAGCACCGCCACCGCCGGTTTCCCGTGGTCCCGGATCCAGGCGGCGATCTTCTCGAACTCCATCGCCTGCTGGGACTGGCTGTCGAAACACAACAGCACCAGGTCGGCGATCTCGACGGCTTTGCGGGCCTCCTCCTCCAGGGCGGCCCGGCTGCCGGTTCGGCCCCAGCCGTTGATGCCCGGGGTGTCGTACAACCGGCAGTCCCGCCAGGCGATCGGCTGGACCTCGGTGGTGAAGTCGCTGGCGCCCCAGGGGGAGACGTACTCACCGTCGAGCCGGCCGAAGACCGACAACAACGTGCTCTTACCCACTCCGGTACGCCCGAAGAAGGCGATGTTGAACGACCCGAGGGACTCTCGTTCCCGGTCCAGGTGCTGCCGCAACTCCCCGGCGAACTCCGGCAGCCCGTCCCCCACCAGCCTCCCGGTCAGCTCGTCCAGGGCGGCCAGCTCGGCACGGCCCTGATCGACTGCCGCGCGCACGGCATCCTCGAAAGCCCCCGTATCAGTCGACAATGCACCCACAACTTCCCGTTCGCGGACCTACTCTGCCGCAGCGATTGTCCGCGACGAGACGGTCCGCGGTATCCACCGTGCAGGTGAACTCATCCGGTCGGCCCGGACCGGCCTACGATGCCAGGCCCCCGCACGTGGGCAGCTGCTCCTCGAAGTCACAGGCCGCGACATGGGACGTCACCAGCGGGCCGATCTCGGTCAGCAGGCCGGAGCACGCCCCGATGAACTCCGCGTCCGTCATCTCCCGGGCCGGGTGCAGCTCCAGCATCATCGGGAACCGCCGGTCGGTGTTGCGCAACACGTCGATCTCCAGAAGCCCGTGCCGGAACGTCCGCCAACCGACCTTCACCCAGCCGAGCCCGCCGGGCAACGGATTCGTGGCCTCCAGAAAGACCTTGCAGTACTGTTCGATCACTTTTCCCCGATTCTGATGCTCCGCGGATGGATAGGGTCAGAAGGTGACTGAGGCGAGGGAGACACCGGACGAAGGTGTGGAGGACGTCGCGCTACTCATTCTGGAGTGGCTGGCCGGACACGGCATCGACGCCCTGCTACGGATCGACGCCGAACGTTTCGCGGCCCGGCGCCCGGCCTGGACGTTCGCCGCCAGCGGCGGCCCCCTGACGGTCGGCATGCGAGCCGACGGCGCCACCGCCGGCGAATGCCTGACCCAGGCCCTGGCCCGGCTGCGCGAACTGGGCGTGGACGTGCCGCACTAGCCGGTAGACCCGGCTGCCGGGGACGGGTTCGCCGGGATCGGCACACCGGCGGCGGCCGGCCACCCGGCGGTGCAGGCGTTCTGGCGGGCGCCGGACGCCCCGAAGGGCGGCACCGGCCCGGGCCAAGCCCTGGCCGGCAGACTGGCCGAGGCCGGCGGCGGCCGTCTCGGCCTGCACGAGGCGCATCCGGCGGGCCTGGACGCACAGGTCGTACTCACGGCCCGCCGGGACCCGGGATACCGCCTCGCCGGGCCATGGGCGGATCTAGGCTCCTGCTGTGGGTGGGACGTGCTGACGACTTCGCGCCTGGTCATCCTGGCCGGGCTCGACTGGCCGGTCCCGGGACCCGCGGATTTCGTCTATTTCGTGGCGTACCCGATGCTGGCCGCCGCGTCGGCGCTGTGGGCGCGCAACCGCGGCGGCCAGGACGCCATCGGCGGGATCGACGTGATGGTCATCGTGGTCGGCCTGGCCACTCCGGCGTGGCCGGTGCTGCTCGATTCCGGCGCTTAGCGATCACTCGCCGTCACCGACGGGCTGACCGGCCTGCGGACCCGCCGCTACTTCGAGGGGGCCCTGGCCACCGCGGTGGGACGGTCACCCCGAGCCGTTCGGGGTGCTGATCCTGGACGTGGATCACAAGGAGCAGGGCCGCAACCGGGTGATGGCGCACACCGGCTGACTCAGGTGCTGGACCAGCGGGCCGTCCGGAGCTTCCGCAGCACGTAGCGGCCGGGTACCCACCGGCGTGTTCCGGCGTACTCCCGGTAGTGGCCGGGCGTCCAGGCCCAGACCCGGACGGTGACCGTCCGGCGGGTCTGCCAGCGGCGCTCGGTGCCGGACCGGCCGTCCGGGCTGGTCACCGTCACCCGGCGCAGGTGCCAGGTGCGGCAGTCGCGTGCGGTCCGGCTCTGCGCGTGACACAGGTGGGCGCTGGTGGCCCGGAACGGGTTCCCGGTGCCGGGCCATTCCGGGTGCAGCGTGCCGCGGATCGCCTCGTACCAGGTGTAGGCCATCTTGCGGTAGCCGAACCGGTTCGGGTGATGCCTGTCGTAGATGTCGACGCCGGTGACGACGGACTGGTCCACCAGGTGCACCCGCGGCCCCCTGGCCCGGACCACCGCCGGGATCAGCGCGTTGTAGGCGTGGTTGGCCGGGACCTCGGCGGCGACGGCGGTGCCGACGATCGTCGCGACGTAGACGTCCGCGTCCGGTGCCCCGGCCCGGACCCGGTCGATCAGGGCGGACAGCCGGCCCGCGGCCACGACCGGGTCGTCACCGCGGGTGATGTTGTTGGTTCCGGCGTGCAGCAGGACGACGTCCGGCCGGTAGGTGGCGAGGCTCCGGCCGACGACCCCGGCGAGTTGCTCGATCGTCCAGCCGCCGTGCCCCTCGTGGTCGCGGTCACCGGTGGTGCCCGCTCTCGCCGAGCCGACGAAGTCGGTGCGCACCCCCGCGGCCCGCAGCCGCCGCTGCAGGTCGGCCCGCCACCCGTTCCTCCCCGGCGACCCGGACCCGACGGTGATGCTGTCCCCGAGCGGCATGATCCGCAACGGCGCGGCACCGGCCGCGGCGGCGAGAGCGGGGGTGGGAGCCACCAGCCCGGCGCCGAACACGAGTGAGGCAGCGACTGAGCCGAGCCGGTGACGCGTCATGTTCCGCCGTTCCTGGAGTGCCGGTGTCTACCGCTGGCAATCGGCGCCGCCGCGACACCGTTGACCCGTTCGGCGCGGGTGCCACCGCTTCGCAACCGGCTCACTTCCGGGACGAAACTGCCGATGGTGACGGCGTGGTGACCCGGCTGGCCCTGGTGGTACGGGCGGTGGTGCTCGTGCTGGCCGCCGCGGTGTGCGCCGGACAGCTGATCAGCCCGGACTCTGCCGTGGCGGAACTGCTCACCCCGGTGGCCTACGGCGGTGTCCTGCTGCTTCTCGCGTTACGGGTGTGGCGGGCCGGCCCGCAGCGGCCGGCCTGGGCGGCGTTCGGGCTCGGGCTCTGCTCGTCGCTCGCCGGCACGGTGTACGCCGCGGTGCACGACGTCGCGGACACCCGCGAGTCGACCTGGGCGGACGTCGGCTGGCTGGGGTTCTATCCGTTCGCGTTCGCCGGGTTACTGCTGCTGTTGTACGAGCGGGCCCCCACGCGCCGGACCGCCCTCGACGGGACGATAGCCGGGCTGGGTGCCGCCGCGGTGTTCTCCGCGCTCGTCCTGGACGGCCTGCTCGGCATGACCACCGCGGACGGCATCGTCACGCTCGCCTATCCGGTGGCCGGTGCGGTGCTGTTCGGCACTCTGACGGCCCAGGTGGCACTCGGGTTCTGGAACGGCGCCACCAGCACGATGATCATGGGTGGGATCACGCTGTCCGTGACGGCCGACACCGTGTACGCGGCGACCGACGGCCGGATCCCGGACGTGTGGCTCAGCCCGCTGTACCTGGCCGGGGTCGTGCTGCTGGGCCTGGCCGCCTGGCACCGGACCGAACCGGGTCGCCCGGGCCACGGCCGGGATCCGTACCGGGTGGCGATCCGGCTCGCCGGTGGTGCGCTGATCGTGCTGCTGGTGGCCAGCCGGGCGCCGATGTCGGAGTTCACCGTCGGCCTGGCCGGGCTGACCCTGGTCGCCGGGATGGCCCGGATGGTGATCACCGTCCGGGAGTTGGAGGCGGTCGGCCGGGAACGGCACCGGGAGGCCCGCCGGGACGCCCTCACCGGGCTGGCCAACCGGCGGGCCGTTCTGGAACGCCTCGCCGGTCTCGGGCCGCGGCCGGTGGCGCTGATGCTGCTGGATCTGGACCGGTTCAAGCAGGTCAACGACACGCTCGGGCATCAGGCGGGTGACGATCTGCTGCGGCAGGTCGCCGATCGGCTGGCTGAGGTGTCCCGGGACGGCACTCTGGTCGGACGGCTCGGCGGGGACGAGTTCGTGCTGCTGATCGACGACGGTGACGTGGGACCGGCGGCGACGGCGGCGCTGGCCCGGCGGATCCGGGAGCGGCTCTGCGACACCTATCTGCTCACCGGTTCGGACCGCCCGGCCGGCGCGGACATCGATGTGAGCATCGGGATCGCGGTCCGCGACGACGCGGACGCCGAGGCCCTGCTACACGACGCGGACGTCGCCATGTACCAGGCCAAACGCGCGGGCGGCGGCCACCGGGTCGCCTCCTGAGGCCGCCTTCTAGGACGTCTCGCCCGGGATCACCCGCAGGGTGGGGGCGGACGGGCCGGCGGCCGGGCCCACCGGGGTGCCGAGGGCTTCGGCGAGCAGCCGGGTGAGCGAGCCGGTGAGGTGGTCGCTCTCGATGTGGATCGTGGTGAGGCGCGGGCTGACCAGCTGACCGATCGGCGTGTGGTCGACACCGGCGACGGTGACGTCGTCGGGGACGCGGCGGCCGTGGTCGCGGACGGCGGCGAGTACGGCGATCGCGACGTCGTCGTTGTAACAGCCGATCGCCAGCGGTTCCGCACCGTCGAGCAGGGGCCGCAGGGCGGCGGACGCCCCGGCCCGGTCGAGCGGGACGACGACCCGGGCGGGCGCGCCGAGTCCGCGGGCGGCGGCTTCGGCGGTCATCCCGGCGTACCGGTCCGGTCCGAAGATGTCGGATCTCGGGTCGGCGAGCGCCGCGTAGACGAGGGTGCGGGGGCCACGTCCGAGCACCGCGCCGGCCAGCAGGCGGCCGATCTCGTGGTTGAGGTCCCCGGAGGCGGCGTCGATCACCACGATGCCGGCGGCGCGCAAGGTGTCCCGGTCGGCGCCGGTGAGGGTGTCCCAGTCGACGACGGCGGCGGGACGCAGGTCGAGCAGGGCCGCCCGGACGCCGGACAGGTCGGGGCCGGTCAGCCGGACGACGACCTGGAGGCCGAGGCCGGCGGCTTCGGCGGTCATCCGGTCGACCGCGTCCTGCAGGTTGGTGCCGAACGTGGTGTACGGGATCAGGGCCAGCACCAGGTCGCTGCGCCCGCGGACCAGGGCCCGCCCTGCCGGTGACGGACGGTAGCGCAGCTCCTCGACGGCCCGGCGGACCTTCTCGTGGGTCTCGGCGGTGAAGCGCTGCCCGCGGCCGTTGAGGATGTGGCTGACGGTAGCCCGGGAGACGCCGGCCAGCCGCGCCACGTCGGAACTGGTCGCTTCGGTCACGTCGTTGATTCTCACACGCACCCGTTGACACGTGACACCGGTTCGATCTTTACTCGGTGACACGTGATACTGCGATGTCAGGAGCGTTCCCCGTGATCCGCACCCCGTTCAACGCCGACTGGGCCGCCGGCCCGAAACTGCCACTGTTCGCCGCCATCGCCGGCTCCCCCGAACTCCGGCCGGTGACGTTGCCGCACGACGCGATCCGTGACCTGCCCCGGGACGGCGGCGACCCGGACGGCAGTCACACCGGCTACTTCCCGGGCGGGTTCTTCGAGTACACCAAGACGTTCGACGTGCCCGGGGAGTGGCGGGACCGGACCGTGATCGTCGAGTTCGAGGGCGCCTACCGGGACGCGATGGTCTACCTGAACGGCGACTTCCTGGCGCAGCGGCCCAACGGCTACTCGGCTTTCCGCGTACGGCTGGATCCGTTCCTGATCTTCGGGGCGGCGAACACGCTGAGTGTGCAGACCCGGGCGCACCGGGACAGCCGCTGGTACACCGGAGCCGGCCTGCATCGCGACACCCACCTGATCGTCGGCGACCCGGTGCACCTGGCAGTGGACGGGGTCCGGATCACCACCCCCGACGTGGACGGCGACCGGGCCGTGGTGGTGGCGACGACAACGATCGACAACGACACCACGCGGGTACGGACGGTCCGCGCCACCGTCCGCATCCTCGACCCGTCCGGAACCGCCGTCGCGACCGGCACCGCCCCGGTGACCGTCCGGCCCGGCGAACCCGCGACGGTGCCGATCCGGGTGTACGTCCCGGATCCCGCGCTGTGGAGTGCCGACTCCCCCGCCCTCTACACCGCCGTGACCACCCTCACCGACGGTGACCACGAGCTGGACTCCGACGTCAGCACGTTCGGCATCCGCACCCTGCGCCTGGACCCCCGGCACGGGCTGCGGATCAACGGCGAGACGGTGAAGTTGCGCGGCGCCTGCATCCACCACGACAACGGCCCCCTCGGCGCCGCAGCGATCGGCCGTGCCGACGAACGCCGGGTGGAGATCCTGAAAGCGGCCGGATTCAACGCGATCCGCAGCGCCCACAACCCGATCAGCCGGGCCACCCTGGACGCCTGCGACCGCCTCGGCATGCTGGTGATGGACGAGACGTTCGACATGTGGACGCAGGGCAAGTCCGCTTTCGACTACTCGCTCGCCTTCCCCGAGTGGTGGGAACGCGACGTCGAGGCGATGGTCGCGAAGGACTTCAACCACCCCAGCGTGATCCTCTACTCGATCGGCAACGAGATCCCCGACCTCGGCCACCCGCTCGGCAACGTGTGGGGCCGCCGGATGGCCGACCGGATCCGCGAACTCGACCCCACCCGTTACCTGACCAACGGCATCAACGGCCTCGTCTCGGCGCTGGACCTGCTCGGGCCGATGATCGCGGCCGGGCGCGACGGCGACACCGACGTGAACACGATGATGACGTCGATGGGCGACGTGATGCTGCAGCTGAGTGCCTCGGAGATGGTCAGCGCCGGTACCGAGGAGGCCGCGGCGGTACTGGACGTGACCGGTTTCAACTACGGCGATTCCCGGTACGAACTGGACCGCGAACTGTTCCCCAACCGGATCCTGGTCGGCTCCGAGACGTTCCCCGCGCACATCGGCGAGCTGTGGCGCCTGGTCACCGAACACCCGCACGTCATCGGCGACTTCACCTGGACCGGCTGGGACTACCTCGGTGAGGCCGGCATCGGCCGGGTGGTCCGCCCCGGCACCGATCCGGGCGGCACCGCCCTGGGCGCCGGCTACCCGTGGCTGACCGCGAACTGCGGCGACATCGACATCACCGGACACCGCCGGACCGTCTCCTACTATCGCGAGACCGTGTTCGGGCTGCGGCACACCCCGTACCTCGCGGTGCACCGACCGCAGCACCACGGCGCAGCCACCGCGAACAGCCCGTGGGCCTGGACCGACTCGGTCGGCAGCTGGAGCTGGGACGTGCCGGCCGGATCCCCGGTCACCGTGGACGTCTACTCCACCGCCGACGAGATCGAACTACTGATCGACGGTACGAGCGTGGGCCGGTCCCGCGTCGACGCCTTCCAGGCCCGGTTCGAGACGGCCTACCAGCCCGGCACCCTGGTCGCGGTCGCCTACACCGGTGGTGCCGAACAGTCCCGGTCCACGCTGCACACCGCCCGGGGCGAGGTGACCGTCACCGCCGCCGCGGACCGGCCGGCCATCCGCGCCGACGACACCGATCTGGCGTACGTCCCCATCGTCCTGTCCGACAGCGACGGCACCGTGGCCACCCACCGCCAGACGCCGGTGACCGTCACCGTCAGCGGGCCGGGGACGCTGGCCGGGCTGGGCACCGGCCGCCCCGACACCGAGGAACCGTTCGGCGGCCACACCTGCACCACGTTCGACGGCCGCGCTCTCGCGATCGTCCGGCCCACCGGCCCCGGCGAGATCACCGTGCACGTCGAGACCGCCGGATTCGGCACCGCAACCACCACTGTCACCGCCCACGACCATCGACGATGACGAGCGCGGGGGTCGTTCCGGCTCTCCACGGGGCTCGGCGCCGGGCGTACCGCTGAAAAGGGTCCGCAAGAGGGTGACCAGGGCGGGGACTGCGGGAGGGGACGGTGGCCGCCGTCATCTGGGCGGCGGACATCGCGTTCACCGCCCGGGCCGGCTTCCTGGTCCTCGACCGGCGGCTCAGCCTCCTCGAACTCGCCGCCGCCGGCCTGGTGATCGCCGCCAGCGCCGGGGCGGTCCACACCCGCCCGGCCACCCGTTCGCCGATCACCGTTCCTCGCAGGTTCGCGCGGAGTCTCGGGCCCTATCCTTGCGGGCCGTCTCCTTGTGGGTC
>DATMVU010000199.1:0-5958 GCA_035562875.1 Actinoplanes sp.
GGTCAATAGCGCCTGATTCAAAGCGCTTGATCCGACAGCGTCCAGTTCGCGCTGCGTTGCTCGCGGCCGCCCGATTGCCGCGCCAGGGCTCAGCCGGCCCCGGACCGGCACCGCCACCCCTATGGAACTGTCTTCCTGTTCCAGAATCGCCGCGTGTCGCTGGCAACCACCGCCCTTCTAGCGCATCCTAGGAACCTAGCTCCTCATTCTGGAGGCAGGATGACGATCAATCCGGGCGCTGCCGAGTTCCCGCATCGGCAGATCGCGGCCCAGTTACGGGAGCGGATCCGGCGTGGTGACTGGCAACCTGGCGAACGGCTCCCGTCCATCCCGGCCATGGCGGAGATGTTCGGTGTGGCGAAACAGACGGTGCAGCGGACAGTCGATCAGCTGCGGGTCGAAGGCATTCTGATCACCAAACCTGGTTCCGGTACGTACGTCAGAGGCACACGCCGCCGCCTCAACCGTCTCTCCCGTGGTCGGTACGGCGCCCACCGCGGCTACCATGCCGACCTGGCCGCCCGATATCGGCAACAGCTCACCGGGGTCGGCCGGGAAGCCGCGCCTCCCGAGGTGGCGGACGCCTTCGGGGTCCGCGACGGCACCGAACTCCTGGTCCGCAGGCATGTGGTGCGTGCCGACGACGCCACTGTGGAGGTCGGCGCCTCCTGGTTCCGGGTCACCGACGCGAGCGGTACCTCTCTGGAACGTCACGAGGCCTTCGGCCGCCCCCTCTACCAGGAGGCCGAAGAGGTGCTGAGCCGCCGGTACACGACCGCCACCGACACCATCACCGCCCGGCAGCCCAGCCGCGAGGAGGCGGAGATCCTGCAGATCCGCCCGGACACCCCGGTCCTCCATCTGCTGCACGTGGCCTTCGACGAGACCCGCAAGCCGATCGAGGTGGCCCAGGCAACCTGGCCCGGCCCGATGACGACGCTGACCGAGGAGTACCGCATCCCGGCGCCCACCCCGGACCCCGACCCCGATCCCGGGATGGCCCTGGCCTGATCGGACCCCGGTATGGCCCTGGCCTGACCGGACCCCGGTATGGCCCCGGCCTGACCGCTCGGCACCCCGGAACCGCACGACGGGCCCGGAGCCGGAGCCGAGGAACACGGGCACGGCTCGTGGCCCACGGCAGGTCAGCGGGCTCGACCACGGTCTCATCCGCCCGCTCCGAGCAGGCCGGTCAGGACCCTGACGAACCGGTCCGGTGTCTCGGACATCGGCCGGTGCCCGGCTCCGGGAACGGTCACCAGCCTCTTGTCGGGTGACCGGAGAGCGCCGTACCAGGAGGCGAACGGGACGGCCAGGCCCCGCATCTCCCGCTCCCCCTGGATGAAATAGGCCGGGATGCTCAGTTCTGGCACATCCCGGTGCAGGTCGACGTCCTGCAAGCGGGGGTACAACTCATCCCAGGTGTCCAGCATCGCGACCATCGTGTGGGCCTTCTGCAGCAGTGTGTACTCGGGGACGTCCAGGTCGAAGGGCGGGTCCGGCATACCGTAGGCCTGGTTGGCGTAGAGCTGGAACGGCTCGTAGTCGTAGACGTCCGGCCACGGTGGTGGGCCCTGTCCCGCCAGCCGGTCCACCACCTCACGGCGTCCCCCGGCCCGCGCCCAGGCCAGCACGTCGGTATAGATGATCAGGTCCGTGGCCCGCAAATTGACGGCCTGGCCGGTGCCGACATAGGCGCTGAACCACTCCGGATGCCGGTAGGCGGCCACGATCGCCGGGATGGAACCGCCGGAGTGCCCGAGCAACACGATCCGGTCGCGGCCGAAGCGCTGTCGCAGGCGATCCGTGACCGTGATGACGTCGGCGGCCTCGGAGTCGAGCGTGACCTCCTCACCCAGCGCCGGATAGGACGCTCCGCCGCCCCGCCGGTCCAGGGTCGCGACCACGAAGTGATCCTCCAGGGCGGACAGCCGGGTGCGCATCATCCCGGTGTCCGACGCACCCGGCGGCCCGGGCACATACAGCAGGACCGGCAGCGAGGCGGATCGCCCACGGATCATCACGCCGAGACCGTCGACGCTGGTCAGCTCGGCGACTCCGCCGGGAATCACCGCGGTCCGGGCCGGCACCGCGACGGCCACCGCCAGCACCACCGCCAGCGCCGTCGCCAGGCCGGCGAGGGTCCGGCCGACAACCCGGCGCCGACGCGTGCGGGCTGGTCGGCGATGTGCCCAGGCCGAGGCGGCAGCCATCGGCAGCACGGTCAGCAAGCAGTGCAGGAAACGGCTGGTGACCAGCACGACAAGGCCGATCGGGCTCGGCTCCGGCACATCCACGGAAGGGCCGGAAGCACTGATGCGGGCCAGCTCGAGTGCCACCCCGTACACCAGTGGGGTTCCGGGGATCGCCCACCGCGAGCGCATCGACCGGCCGGCCAGGACACCGACACCGGCGCTGATCACGATCGACCACAGTGCCTGACCGCCGGTGAGGGGCCCGCGCGGGATCCAGAACGCCGTGATGACGCCCCAGGCCGCCGCGACGAGGAGCGCGCCGACGATCCGGACGGGGATGTGCCTGCTGAAAGCTGTCATGCCGGGAAGGATGCTGCGCCGGCGAGGCCGTCCACATCGTTCCTTGGCATGTTTCGAACCGATACTTTGGTAGGTCCCCGCGGCCCTCGGCTGTCTCTACGCTTGCGCCATGCTTCTCGCGCTTCTGGTCCCTGAGCCCGGCGGCGCCCGGACCGCCATGCGGAATCGGGTCGCCGACACCGTGGCGATCGTCGTCGCGCTGTCCTACGGCACGGTGATGATGCTGCTGGGTGACGCGACCCGGCCCGGCGCGATCGTTCCCTGGCAGGCTGATCTGGCGCTCGGGGTGGCCTGCGCCGGTGTCCTGCTCGTGCGGCGGCGGTTCCCGGTCGCGGTGGCCGGGGTGCTGCTGCCGTTCGGGGCGATCTCGGTGGCAGCCACGGGCGCGGTCGTCGTCGCCCTGTTCACCGTGGCGATCCGCCGCCGGCTCCCACTCGTGCTGCTGCTCGGCGGTCTGAACGTCGCGACCGCGGCGGTCTACTTCCTGCTGCACGACGATCCGGCGTACGGGATCTGGCTGGATCTGCTGATGCGGGGCCTGATCAGCGGTCTGGCACTGGGGTGGGGGCTGTTCGTGCAGGCGTACCGGCGGCTCACCACGTCGCTGCGTGACCGCGCCGCCCGCCTGGAGGCCGAGCAGCAGCTGCGGGCGGAGCAGGCCCGGTCCGCCGAGCGCTCCCGGATCGCCCGGGAGATGCATGACGTGCTGGCCCACCGGATGTCTCTGATCAGTCTGCACGCCGGGGCTCTCGAGGTGCGGCCGGACGTCTCGCCGGAAGACCGCTCGATCGCCGCCGGCGCCATTCGCCGCAGTGCCCACGACGCTCTGGAGGAGCTGCGTTCAGTGATCGGCGTCCCGACCGGGCGGCCGGAGCCGCCGCAGCCCGGGCTCGCTGACGTGCCCGATCTGATCACGAGCGCCCGGGCCGTCGGCATGACCGTCGACTATCGGAACGGCCTCGACCCGGCGAGCCCGCCACCACAGTTGGGTCGCACCGCCTACCGCATCGTTCAGGAGTGCCTGACGAACGCGCGCAAGCACGGCACCAGCCCGTTCGCGTCCGTCCACCTGTTCGGCGGGGCGGGCCGGGGCCTGCGCATCATCATCACCAACCCCCTCCACGGCCCCTCCCACACTCCACTGGAACCGGGTCAGGGTCTGGTCGGCATCGACGAGCGAGTGGCCATGGCAGGGGGCCAGGTCACCCACGGACCAGCCCGCGACGAGTTCCGCACGGAGGTGGACCTCCCGTGGCCGACATGACCCGAACCGGTCTCGCGCAACGTCTTCCGGTCGCCCCGATCCCCACCGAAGACGAAACCGACGGTGGACGGCCGCCGATCCGGCTGTTGATCGTCGACGACGACGCGATGGTGCGGGCCGGGCTGCGGATCCTCGTCGGCGGGTCCTCCGACATCGAGGTGGTCGCCGAGGCCGAGGACGGCGCGAAGGCGATCACTGCCTCGGACGCCTACCGGCCGGACGTCATCCTGATGGACATCCGGATGCCCGGCGTCGACGGGCTGGTCGCGACCCGTCGCATCCGCAGCCGGGACGGTGCGCCACAGGTCATCGTTCTGACGACGTTCAGCGCCGACGAATACGTGCTGGAGGCCCTCCGCGGTGGGGCCGGTGGTTTCCTGCTGAAGGACACACCACCGCTGGAGATCCTGGCAGCGATCCGGGCGGTCGCGGCCGGCGCCGCCGTCCTGTCCCCCACGTTCATCCGGCGTTTGATCGACCACGTCGCCGACCCGCGGGCCGGCACCCGCCGGGCGTACGCACAGAGGCGCCTCACCGCTCTCACCGAGCGGGAACGTGAGGTGGCGGTCCTCGTCGGTCACGGTCTGTCCAACACGGAGATCGCCGCCAGGCTCCGGATGGGCCTCCCGACCGCCAAGGGACACGTGTCCCGGATCCTCACCAAACTCGATCTGAACAACCGCGTCCAGATAGCCCTCCTGGTCCACGACGCGGAGTTGCTATGAGCCTTCTACGTTGCTACGAGCCTTCTACAGCTCGCGAGCAGCGCCTCGCTCCTGATGCTCGATGCGAAGCAGAAAGGGAACTGCCGTGGACAACGGTCTCCGATCAGCATTCAGCACACCAGAGGGCTGGGGTCCACGAGAGGACCCGAAAGACGGATTCGACGGGTTGGAAACACAGTGAAGGCGGGCGGGACCTGAAGGCACGCCGCTGCATTCGACCTGGTCACATGCCTTTTATATTTTTAAACCATCATTCCCATACACTTCTGGGTTAAGAGCTGGATTTGACAGAAGCGGGGATGGACACCAGGCAGAAGCGAGTAGGTGGCAATCGACTTAGGGCGCAAAATCTTCGCCGATGAATTCGGTGTACGGGAATGGTGTAGAGACGGTTCAGCGAAAGGGGTCAAGCGGCACGGGTGGGCTGGCGAAATCGGCCTGGAGATACGAGCGGGCCAGCGAAGGCAACACGCCGGCCATGCCGAGGCGGGCTCCAACACGGGCAGACGGGTCGTACGCCAGCCTGGGGGGATGCCGGCAGGGGTAGTCCAACCCGGGGGATGCCGGGCCGGGGGATGCCGGGCCGGGGGATGCCAGCCCGGGGATGCCGGGCCAGTTGCCGGGCCGGGCGGTCTTGGTCTGAGCGGAGCGCGGCAGACTGAGGCCCGGGGCACGAGAAGGCACCCCGGGCGTCAGACATCACGCGCAGGTCCAGTCAGGACTATGCGGTGGTCCCTCAGTCGGTGAACAGAGTTCAGCCGATGCGGAGCAACGACGAACTGTTGTCGTTGTTGTTGTTGCTGTTGACCGTGCTGTTGATCGCGTTGATGCTGTTGATGCTGTTGATCGAGTTGTAGCCGCCGTAGCTGCCACCGTAGCCGTAGCCACCGCCGTAGCTGTACGCGTCGAGGTCGTAGAACGAGTCGTAGACCCGGTAGAACGACCGCATGTAGTACGGGTTGGCGCGGAAGACCTTGAAGACCTTGTAGCTGGGGAAGGCGAAGCCGCCGTAGATGTACGGGTCTTCCCAGCCGACCGAGTAGAGCTCGGACACCAGGACGATGTTGTTTCCGTAACCGACGATGTCGTAGCACCCGGCGGGCGCTGCCTGCGCAGGGGCGGCCATCGCCATCGTGGTGCCGGTGGCCATGAGGAGGCCACCGAGATACAGAGCCGCACGACGCATGGTTCTTCCTTTCAAGCGGTTGGTTGCTTGGGAGAGAGTCTGGACGGTAGCTGCGCATTTCATGGGCATTTGACCGCCCGATACGAGATGATTCACCAGTTCGTGGGCGGAATAGGTGAATTGTTGGCTTTCGCGTTAAGGTCTTCCGGGCGATTCTGATCTTTTATGAGACGGAACAGTGTTCAGCTCTGTCCCGTCCGTACCGCGAATCGATTGCAAGAAGAATAA
>DATMVU010000200.1:0-23114 GCA_035562875.1 Actinoplanes sp.
GTACGTCACTGCTGCACTGCCTGGCTCTCGGTGAGCGGGCCCAGGTGGTCCTGGACACCGGCCACCACGCGCCGGGCACCAACATCGAGTTCATCGTGATGCAGTTGCTGCGGCAGAACCGGCTGGGCGCGTTCGACTTCAACTCACGCTACTACGCCGACGACGACCTGATCGTGGGCTCGGCCGACCCGTTCCAGCTGTTCCGGATCCTGTCCGAGATCGTGGCGGTGGACGCCCACCGGCCCGGGTCGGGGGTCAACTTCATGCTCGACCAGTGCCACAACATCGAGGAGAAGATCCCGGGCCAGATCCGGTCGGTCCTCAACGTGGAGCAGGCCCTGGCCAAGGCACTGCTGATCGACCGGGAGGCGCTCGCCACCGCGCAGCGCGAGGGTGACGTGCTGGGCGCCCACGAGGTGCTGATGGACGCCTTCGAGACCGACGTGCGGGCGGCACTGGCGGACCGGCGGGAGGCTCGCGGTCTGCCGCGCGACCCGGTCAAGGCGTTCAAGGCGTCCGGGTACGCGGATACCGTGATCGCCGAACGGGTCGGTGGCACACAGGCCAGTTGGGGAGCCTAATACCGCGGAACCGCCCCAAAGAGCACCGGTCCGGGCGCACGATGGGCGCATGGAGACCGCCACGCAGCCGGAGGATGAGGCCCGGGTGGCCGGCGTTCGGGCTCGTCTCACCGACCTGGTCGAGGCGGATCCGTCGCCGGCCGAGCTGGCGCTGGTGGCCCGGTTGCTGAACTCGTTCGCCGCGAAGGCACCGGCCTCGGCGGACCTGCTGGTGCAGCTGCTGCGCCAGGGGGACGCCGGACCGGTGCGCGAGCAGGCGCACAGCCTGAAGGGCTCGGCGGCGAACATCGGCGCGATGGACCTCGCCGCGCTCTGTGCGGGGGTCGAGGACCAGGCCCGGGCCGGTGTCGTCGCCGACCCGGAGACCACCACCGCCCACCTCGAACGCGAGGTGGGCGGCGCCGTGCGTGCGGTCCTGGTTCTGGCTGGCGAATACGAGAAGGCCCTTCCCGCGTGAGGGCCGGGTCAGGCCGCGGTCAGCACCGGCTCGACCAGACCGACCACGCGGGAGAAGTTGGCGAGCCGGTCCAGCATCACCTCGGTCACCACGGTGCCCCGGCCGATCAGCACCAGGCCGTTGATCGCCGTCACGTCCGAGGCCAGGCGCATCCCGATCTGCAGGTCGGCGATGGCGCACGCCCGGGTGGTGTTGCGCGCCGAGATCTCCACGCCCTTGACCAGGCGCAGCGCGTACAGCACGTGCGGTGCCAGGCCGCCGTTCTGGTCCAGGAAGGCGATGGCGACACCCGCGTCGTGGGTGCGGGCGACGACCGTCTCGTACTCGATGGCCGTGCGGATCACGCTGATCGCGCCCTCGACCAGGCCGGACCAGCCGCCGGGCGGCGGGGCCTCACCGGCCAGGCCGCGGACGATGGCGACGACGTTCTCCATCATCGGGATCTCTTTGATCAGCGGCAGCACCATGCTGCGCATCGCCCGGACCTGGGCCAGCTCGTCCGGGTTGAGGGTGTGCCCGTCGCAGAGTTTCTGCATCACCGGGGCCGGCAGGGTGACCGCACCGAGCTGGGAGGCCATGGTGGCGGCCTCCAGCTCCCAGAGCCCGTCGAGTTCCAGCGAGTGGGTCAGCTCGGCGACCAGCTCCCGGATCCGGCAGGCCCGGGCGTAACCGTTCGGGCTGGACATCTCCAGGATCCCGAACAGGGCCTGCAGGCTGGTCTTCAGGGTGGTGTCGACCATGTCGCGCTCGGCCATCGCGTGATCGTGCCTGGAGACCGCCGAGTGCACCACGTCGAGGATGTCGTCCCGGGTGGCCGGTTTCGGTACGAACCGGTAGACCCCGCCGGAGTTGATCGCGGCGATCGCGGTGTTCATGTCACCGTGGCCGGTGTGCAGGATCCGCATGACGTCCGGGTAGTCGTCCTGGATCCGGCCCAGCAGTTCGATGCCGTCCATGCCGGGCATCCGCATGTCGCTGATCACCGCGGCGACCGAGTCGTTGTCGGCGAGCAGCGCCAGCGCCTCGTCGGCGTTGGCGGCGAGCAGCAGCCGGTGGTCGCGGCCGAGCTGCATGGAGAGGGTGTCCAGCACGCTCTCCTCGTCGTCGACGAGCAACAGGGTCGGCTGCGCCTTGGCCCGTGCTTCGACGTCACCAGACCGGTACAGGTCGGTCCGCATAGAGATCTCCTTCGTCCGATGACCGGTCGTCGTGGCGGTACGTGGTCACCTATCGCCGGATCCGTGGAATGCCTGAGCGTTCAGCGCGGCGGGATTTTGCCTGCCCCGAACTCCTCAGGCACGTCCCTCGTACGGCCGAATTGCGATCCACGGGGCACGGCGGAGAACCCACCCGCGGTACTGGGAGAACGGACACTGATGTGAGTGCGGTAGGCGAGGACGCCCGTCTGGCGGCGGTGCACAGCTATCACCTGCTCGACGCGCCGCGGCCGGTGGTTCTGGACGAGCTGACCAGGCTGGCCGGGGCGGTCTTCGACGCACCCATGTCGGCGGTGACCCTGGTCGGCCGGGACCGCGAATGGTTCGCCGGCAAGACCGGGATGCCCGGTGACGGCGGGCCCCTCGCCACCTCGTTCGCCGGGCAGGTGGTGGCCGGCCGGCGCCCGCTGGTGGTCACCGACACGCACGCCGAGCCGCAGTTCGCGGCCTGGGACAACGTGCAGGGTGCGCCGAACATCCGGTTCTACGCCGGGGTGCCGCTGATCGACGAGGACGGGCACACCCTCGGCAGTGTCTGCGTGCTCGACGACAAGCCGCGGCAGACCGAGGAGAAGCAGCTCGAGCTGCTCTGGACGATGGCCGGGCAGGCCGCCGGGCACCTGGCCGCGCTGCGGAACCGGCAGCTGCTGGCCGAGCTGGGTGACGAGCTGTCCCGGGCGATCAGCCGCGAGGAGGACTTCGTGGCCACCGTGTCGCACGAGCTGCGCACGCCGGTCACCACCATCCAGGGCTATCTGGAGCTGCTCGTCGACAACGAGGAGCTGGCCCCGTACCGGCGGCTCATCGATCCGATCCAGCGCAACGGTGAGCGGCTCGTCCGCATGGTGGACCACCTGCTCGCCGGCACCCGGCCGGCGGCCGCGCCGCTGCCGCTGCTGCGCTCGCTGACCGACCTGGTCGCGGTGGCCGAGGCCGCGATGGCGGCCTGCCGGGCGCAGGCGAGCACCCGGGACGTGCCCATCGTGATCGAGGCGCCGGAGGGCAAGGCGACGGTGCCCGGTGACTTCACCCGGCTCAGCCAGGCCGCCGAGCACCTGGTCCGCAACGCGGTGCTGTTCAGCACCACCGGGCAGCCGGTGATCATCCGGATCGAGGGCCGCACCATCGCGGTGGTCGACACCGGGGCGGGTATCCCGGCCGAGGAACTGCCGCACGTGATCGAACGGTTCTACCGCGGCCAGTACGCCCGGGAGCAGGCGGTTCCCGGTGTCGGACTGGGGCTGAGCATCGCCGAGCGGATCATGCGGGCGCACGACGGCCGGCTCACCGTCGAGTCGGAGGGCCCGGGCCGCGGCACCGTGGCCCGGATGTCCATCCCGGGCTGAGGTGGGGGAACCATGGCGATGCTACGACGTATCCGGCTGTCCGTACGGCTGGCCTCGGCCTTCCTGATCGTGCTGGTCCTGCTCGGGATCGCGGTCGTGGTCGGCGTGTGGGGCCTGACCCGGCAGGCTGCCTCGGCGGCCGATCTGCAGCGGCTGCAGCACCTGATGCATCAGGTGGACGAGCAGAAGTACTACAACGGTGACATCTCGGGCTGGCAGGTCGCCTACGTCTGGGACACCCGCCGGCTCGGGGCGAAGCAGGCAGTCGATCCGGCGAGCGAGAACCGGGCCGGGTTCGTGGCCGACATGGCGGCGCTGCAGAAGCTGCTCGGCGAGGTCGACACGGCGGCCATGACGGATGCCGAGCGGGCCGGGTTCACCACCATCGTGAGCCTGTGGGACGAGTATCGGAAGGTCGACGACCAGATGGTCGCGCTGTACGCGGCCGGCCGGATCGACGAGGGCGACAAGGTTCTGCTCGACTCCAGCTACGCGGTGTACGGAAAGATCAACGAAGCCACCGCGCCGCTCGTCGGCTCGGTCACCGGCCGGGCCGACGCGGCCGCCGAGAACGCCCGTTCCGAGGCCGGGACGGCCCGGACGATCATGGTGATCGTGCTGCTCCTCGCGGTCGCCGCCGCGGTGCTGCTCAGTGTGGTGGTCACCCGCAGCGTGACCGGTCCGGTCGGCCGGCTCGTCGAGGTGCTGCGCGGCATGGCCCGTGGTGACCTCACCGTCAAGGCCGACACCAGCGGCAACGACGAGATCGCGGAGATGGGCCGGGCGGTGGACGAGGCGGTCATCGGGGTCCGTGCCACGGTCGCCGACATCGTCGAGAACAGTGGCCGGCTCACCGCCGCCTCCGAGGTCATGCACCGGGTCAGCCGGGAGATCGACAGCTCGGTGGCCGAGGCCGACCAGCAGGCCGGGCTGGCCGCGTCGGCGGCCGGCGGGGTCTCCGGCAACGTGCACACGGTGGCGGCCGGCTCCGAGCAGATGGGCGCGGCGATCAGCGAGATCTCCCGCAACGCCGCCGACGCCGCCCAGGTGGCCTCGGACGCGGTCGGCGCGGCCCGGGCCACCAGCGAGACGATCAACCGGCTCGGGGTGTCCTCGGCGCAGATCGGCGACGTGATCGAGACGATCACCGCGATCGCGTCGCAGACCAACCTGCTCGCCCTGAACGCCACCATCGAGGCGGCCCGCGCCGGGGAGACCGGCAAGGGCTTCGCGGTGGTCGCCGGTGAGGTCAAGGACCTGGCCCAGGAGACCGCACGGGCCACCGAGAAGATCTCCGAGCAGATCGCCGCGATCCAGGCCGACACCGGTCAGGCGGTCACCGCGATCGACGAGATCAGCCGGATCATCGAGCAGATCAGCGACTTCCAGACCACCATCGCGTCGGCGGTCGAGGAGCAGAGCGCCACGACGGCCGAGATGAATCGCGGGGTCACCGAGGCCGCGAACGGGGTCAGCGACATCGCCGGCAACATCGCCAGCGTGGCGCACGGCACCGCGGCCAGCAGGACCGCCGTCGGCGAGGTGGCGCGCACCGCCGAGGAGGTGCGGTCCCTGGCGGACAGCCTGCGCGCTGCCGCCGGCCGGTTCTCGATCTGACGAACGGCTAGCCGCGGCCGGCGGCCGGTTCGTGATCCGGGCAGGGCTTCAGCAACACCCGGACCCGCTTGCCGCCCTGATGGTTCTGCACCGACCAGCCCAGCGACAGCGCCTCGATCAGGGCGATCCCCCGGCCGCCGGCCCCGTCCGGGTCACGTCGGCGCGGCACCACCGCCGAACCGTCGGCCACCGCCACGACGACCCGCCCGTCATGGGCCTCCATCTGCAACGACAGGCAACCGCCACCGTGCCGGACCGCGTTGGTGACCAGTTCGCTGACCACCACCGCGGCGGCGTCGAGCCAGTCGGCGTCCCGGAATCCCCAGCCGGTCAGCACCGCGACCGCGGCGTGCCGGCTGGAAGCGGGGGCACGGCGGTCGAGTGGGACGTCCAGGTGCGCAGTCAGCTCACTCATGTATTACCCCGCGAATCGCCGGTGTGCGGGGCGGACAGTACCCCGCTTCCGCCGCGGACGAAACCTCTGCCGGTTTTATTATGATTTAGGCTTACCGCATGGCTTCAGTGCTGGTGGTGGAGGACAACCCGGAACATCAGGCGGTCATCGCCGAGGTGGTCCGGCGGCTCGGCCATCGGGCCACGCTCGCCGCCGACGGCCGGGCCGGGCTGGCCGCCGCCATCGGGAGCCGCCCGGACCTGATCGTCGCCGACGTCGACATGCCGCACCTGGACGGCATCAAGATGTGCCGGGCGTTGCGCGAGGACCCGGCCACCGCCGACGTCCCGGTCGTGCTGATCACCGCCTACCTGCCGCCCGGCGACACCACGCTGGCCGAGGCGCAGGCCCTGGCCGTGGTGCCGAAACCGTTCAGCGTCAAGGAGCTGACCGAGACGCTGCGCGCCTGCATCGACGTGCCGCCCGGCGCCCGGCACGACCCCGCCTTCACCGAGGCGCTGCTGCGCAGCCTGGACGCCGGGGTGGTCGCCTGCGACCTGGAGGGCCGCCTCGTCGTGGTCAACCAGGCGGTCCGGGACCTGTTCGGCGACGAGAGCCTGGGAGTGCCGGCCCGGGACTGGGCCGAGCGGTTCGGGCTGCGCCGCCCGGACGGCAGCGCCCTCCCGGCGGAGGACGTGGCGCTCTACCGCTCGCTGGGCGGCGAGGAGATCCACCACGACGAGGTGCTCGCCCACGACCAGCAGGGGCGGCGGCGCTGGTTCGCGATAAACGCCCGGCCGGTGCGGGACGGCTCCGGGAAGATCCTGGGCGCGGTCGCCGCGGTGCACGACGTCACCCCGGAACACCAGCAGCGGCAGTACGAACACTGCACCACCGAGGTTCTGAAAGCACTCGTGCAGGCCTCCGACACGGCCCGGGCCGGTGCCGAGGTGCTGCGCGCGATCTCGGCCGAGCTGGGGTGGCCGTACCTGCGGCTGTGGCTCGTCGACGAGGTCGCCGACCGGTTGCGCCCGGCCGCCACCCACCTGGCGCCCGGCTCTCCCCCGCTGCGGCTGCCGCCCATCCTGCGCCGGGGCGAGGGCCTGTCCGGGGCCTGCTGGGCGTCCGGTGAACCGGTGTGGGTGCCGGACCTGCGGGCGCCGGACGTGCCGGTGATGGCCGAGGCCGAGCACTACCGGACCGCGATGGCCGTGCCGGTGCTCAGCGCCGAGAAGGTGATCGGGGTGCTCGCCTTCTTCACCCTGGAGACCCAGGACACCGACCCGGCGCTGACCGTGCTGCTCAGCGGGATCGCCGGGCACATCGGGTCGTACCTGGAACGGCGCCGGTCGGAGGAGCTGGCCGACCAGCTCGCGGCGAGTGTCGGCGAGTACATCGCCCTGGTCGGGCACGAGCTGCGCACCCCGCTGACCTCGATCGGCACCTACACCGACCTGATCAACGAGGAGGCGGACAGCACCACCGTCGGCGAGATCCGGGACTTCCTCGGGGTGATCGAGCGCAACAACGCCCGGCTGCGCTCGCTCGTCGAACGGCTCCTCGACCTGGCCGCCCTGGAGGCCGGGCACGCCCAGCTCACCCTCGGCGACGTGGACCTGGCCGCGGTGGTGACGGCGGCCCTGGCCGGGCTGGAGGTGCACAGCGAGATCCCGGAGCATCTGCCGGTCCCCGGCGACCGGGCCCGGCTGCGGCAGGTGGTGGAGAACCTGGTCGGCAACGCGGTCAAATACAGCCCGGACGGTACGGCGGTGCACGTCACGCTCACCGCCGACGACGACGCGGCGGTACTGTGCGTGACCGACAAGGGGATCGGCATCCCGGCCGGGGAGCACACCCAGCTGTTCGCCCGTCTCTACCGGGCCTCGAACGCCCGGCACAGCGGCATTCCCGGGGCCGGGCTGGGTCTGGCGCTGAGCCGGGCCATCGTCGAGCTGCACCGCGGCACCATCACCCTCAGTGAGAACGACGGTGGTGGCACGGTCGCCACCGTCCGGCTTCCCCGGCGATCCGGGACTTCCGACCCTGCCCGCCCGGCACCCCGCGACGCGACAGTGGGGAGGAACCACTAGGAGGGGTCATGCCAGGAGGAAAGATGGACGCGTGGCGCGGTTTCGCGGGCTCGACGTGGCGTACCGGGATCGATGTGGCCGGCTTCATCCACGACAACGTCCAGCCGTACGACGGTGACGCCACCTTCCTCGCCGGGGCCACCGAGCGGACCACCGCGATCTGGGACAAGCTCTCCGCGATGTTCGTCGAGGAACGCGCGAACGGCATCTACGACGTGGACGCGAGCACTCCGTCCACGATCACCGCGCACGCCCCCGGCTACATCGACAAGGACGCCGAGCTGATCGTCGGCCTGCAGACCGACGCGCCACTGCGCCGGGCGATCATGCCGTTCGGTGGACTGCGCATGGTCGAGGGCGGGCTCCAGGCGTACGGCCGCGAAATGGATCTCGAAGTCAAGAAGATCTTCACCGACTATCGCAAGACCCACAACGCCGGCGTGTTCGACGCCTACCCGGCCGACGTGCTCGCCGCCCGCCGCTCGCACATCATCACCGGCCTGCCCGACGCCTACGGCCGGGGCCGGATCATCGGCGACTACCGCCGGGTCGCCCTCTACGGCGTCGACCACCTGATCGCCGAGCGCAAGCGGGTCAAGACGGCGCTGAACGCGCGCCTGTCGGTGGCCGACGTGATCCGCGACCGGGAGGAGATCGCCGAGCAGATCCGGGCGCTGGGCGAACTCAAGCAGATGGCAGCGTCCTACGGCTTCGACATCTCCGGGCCGGCGACCACCGCGCAGGAGGCGGTGCAGTGGCTGTACTTCGCCTACCTGGGCGCCACCAAGGAGCAGAACGGCGCGGCCATGTCGCTCGGCCGCACCTCCACCTTCCTCGACGCCTACCTGCAGCGGGACATCACCGAGGGCCGGATCACCGAGGAGTTCGCCCAGGAGCTGATCGACGACTTCGTGATCAAGCTGCGGATCATCCGGTTCCTGCGGACCCCCGAGTACGACGAGCTGTTCTCCGGCGACCCGACCTGGGTGACCGAGTCGATCGGGGGCATCGGCGCCGACGACCGGCCGCTCGTCACCCGGACCAGCTTCCGCTACCTGCAGACCCTCTACAACCTGGGGCCGGCGCCGGAGCCGAACATGACGGTGCTCTGGTCGCAGCGGCTTCCTCTCGGTTTCAAGAGCTTCTGCGCGCAGGTCAGCATCGACACCAGCAGCATCCAGTACGAGAACGACGACCTGCTGCGGCCCTACCTCAGTGACGACGCGGCCATCGCCTGCTGCGTGTCCGGGATGCGGGTCGGCAAGGACATGCAGTTCTTCGGGGCCCGGGCCAACATGGCGAAGGCGCTGCTGTACGCGATCAACGGCGGCCGGGACGAGATCAGTGGCGCGCAGGTGGCGCCGTCCACCACGCCACTGGGCGACGACGTCCTGGACTACGACCAGGTTTTCGAGGCCTACGACAAGACCCTCGACTGGCTCGCCGAGACGTATGTGGACGCGCTCAACGTCATCCACTACATGCACGACCGGTACGCGTACGAGCGCCTCGAGATGGCCCTGCACGACTACCCCGTGC
This sequence comes from Actinoplanes sp., assembly GCA_035562875.1. GTDB lineage: Bacteria > Actinomycetota > Actinomycetes > Mycobacteriales > Micromonosporaceae > Actinoplanes. The sequence continues at coordinate 9,242 of DATMVU010000200.1, forward strand.
ACCGGTTCATGGCCACCGGCATCGCCGGGCTCTCGGTCGCCGCGGACAGCCTGTCGGCCATCAGGTACGCCCAGGTCAAGCCGGTCCGGGACGAGACCGGGCTGGTCGTGGACTACGCGGTGGACGGCGACTACCCGACGTTCGGCAACAACGACGACCGGGTGGACACGATCGCGGTGGACCTGGTGGACCGGTTCATGGAGAAGATCCGCCGGCAGCCGATGTACCGGGGTGCCGAGCCCAGCCTGTCGGTCCTGACGATCACCTCGAACGTGGTCTACGGCAAGCACACCGGCAACACGCCCGACGGCCGGCGGCTCGGCGAACCGTTCGCACCGGGCGCCAACCCGATGAACGGCCGGGACAAGCACGGCCTGGTGGCGGCGGCCCTGTCGGTGGCGAAACTGCCGTACCGCAGCGCCCGCGACGGCATCTCGCTGACCATCACGTCCACCCCGGACGGCCTCGGCCGCACCAGGGACGAGCAGGTCGGCAACCTGGTCGGGGTGCTCGACGGCTACACCGACGGGCACGGCTTCCACATGAACGTCAACGTCCTGGACCGGGCGACGCTGGAGGACGCGATGGAACACCCCGAGAAGTACCCGCAGCTCACCATCCGGGTCTCCGGCTACGCGGTCAACTTCGTGCGGCTGACCAAGGAGCAGCAGCGCGACGTCATCTCCCGGACGTTCCACGGCTCGCTCTGACCATGACAGTGACCGGAAGTGTGCACTCGTTCGACGTCTCCACCGGCGTCGACGGGCCGGGGACGCGATTCGTCGCGTTCCTGGCCGGGTGCCCGCTGCGCTGCCTCTACTGCCACAGTCCCGACACGTGGTACCGGCGCAGCGGCACACCGACGACAGCCGACGAGCTGATGACCGAGATCCTGCGCTACGAGCGGTTCATCAAGGTCGCCCGGGGCGGCGTCACGCTGAGCGGTGGTGAGGCACTTCAACAGCCCGATTTCGTACGGGAGATCTTCACCCGTTGCCATGAGCGGGGACTGCACACCGCCCTCGACACCAGTGGCGCTCTGGGGGCGAAGGCGGACGATGCCCTGCTCGACGTGACCGATCTGGTGCTGCTGGACGTCAAGTCCGGCGACGAACAGACGTACCACCGGGTCACCCGCACCGGAACCCTGGAGCCCACTGTCACGTTCGCACACCGCCTGGCCGCCCGCGGCATCCCGATCTGGATCCGTTTCGTCCTGGTCCCGGGCTTGACCGACAGCGAGGAGAACGTCGAGTCGGTGGCCGCCGTCGCCGCCTCGATCCCGACGGTGGAGCGGGTGGAGGTGCTCCCGTTCCACCGGCTCGGGGCCGCCAAGTACGCCGCTCTCAACCTCCCGTTCCCGCTCGCCGACACCCCCGCTCCGGACGCGGAGCTGCTGGCCCGGGTGCACGCGCAGTTCCGCGCCCACGGCCTGACGGTGTATTAGTGGGGCATGAAGCTGACCGATGACGCGATCGAGGTGCGCGCCCAGGGGTGGCGGCGGCTGGCCGCGCTGCACGGGCTGATCGAGTCGGCGCTGGAGCGCGAGTTGCAGGCGGCCCACCGGCTGTCGGTCGTGGAGTACACGGTGCTCGACGCGCTGAGCCGGCAGGTCGCCGACTGGCACATGCGGATGCAGCAGCTGTCCCGCGCCGCCGCCCTGTCCAGCAGCGCCACCACCCGGCTCGTCACCCGCTTGGAGGCGCGCGGGCTGCTGGCGCGGTACCTGTGTGCCGACGACCGCCGCGGGATCTACACCGAGCTGACCCCGGCCGGGTTCCGGCTGCTCACCGAGGCCCGCCCGACCCACGACCGGGTGCTGGCCGCGTCGCTCGCCGAGGCCGCCGGGATCCCCGAGTTGGAGAGCCTGGCCACACGGCTTTTGCCATAGTTGCACGCGCGTCATATTTTAGTTGCACGCGCGCACTATCGGCTTGCGCACCGTCCTGCCGGGAGGCTGTCCGTGTCTCAGCGACTCTTCGAACCCCTCACACTGCGCGGTGTCGAGATCCGCAACCGGATCTGGATCCCGCCGATGTGCCAGTACGCGGTCGAGGAACACGACGGGATCCCCACCGACTGGCACCTGGTGCACCTCGGCGGCCTGGCCCGGGGCGGCGCGGGCGCGGTCATCGTCGAGGCGACCGGGGTCGTACCCGAGGGCCGGATCTCCCCCAGATGCCTCGGGCTGTGGAACGACGAGCAACGCGACGCGTTCGCCCCGATCGTGCGGTTCATCAAGTCCCAGGGCGCGGTCGCCGGCATCCAGCTCGCCCACGCCGGGCGCAAGGGCGGCACCTGGCCGGGATGGGGCACCGAGAAGACCGGCAGCATCCCGCTCGACCAGGGCGGCTGGGAGACCACCGGGCCGTCCGCCGTCGCGTTCCCCGGCCTGCGGGCCCCGCGCGAACTGGACCAGGCCGGCATCGACGAGGTGATCAGCGCGTTCGCTGCGGCCGCGCGCCGGGCCGTCGACGCCGGCTTCGAACTGCTGGAGATCCACGGCGCGCACGGTTACCTGGTGCACGAGTTCCTGTCGCCGCTGAGCAACCACCGCACCGACACGTACGGCGGCAGCCTGGAGAACCGGGCCCGGCTCCTCCTCGAGATCGTCGGCGCGGTCCGTGCCGAGGTGGGCGAGAGCGTCCCGCTGGCGGTCCGGCTGTCCGCGACCGACTGGACCGGCGGCGGCGTCACCATCGACGAGACCGTGCAGGTGGCGTCCTGGCTCGGAGACCACGGCATCGACCTGATCGACGTCTCCACCGGCGGCAACGTGGTCGCGCCGATCCCGGCCGGCCCCGGCTACCAGGTGCCGTTCGCGACCGCGATCCGCTCCGGGAGCAAGGTGCCGGTCGCCGCCGTCGGCCTGATCACCGACCCGCTGCAGGCCGAGCAGATCCTGCTCACCGAACAGGCCGACGTGGTCCTCGTCGGCCGCGAGACCCTGCGCGACCCGCACTTCCCGCTGCGCGCCGCGAAGGCGCTCGGCGTCGGCACCCCGCCGGTGCCGGGCCCCTACCTCCGCGGTTTCAACTGATCCAGACCGGCAGGACGAGGTGTGACGGGCGGACCGGATCGTGGAAGATCTCCTGGTCCGCCCGGTGCAGCTCCACCGCCGTCGCGGCCGGCTCGCCCGAACCCGGGTTCCGCGCATACCGCGGATGGGCTCCGGAACTGACCTGCACGCTGATCCGGTGCCCGGCCGCGAACCGGTGGAACACCGGCCACAACTCGATCTCCAACTCCTGCTCGGTCTCCGCCCGGTCCACCCGGCGGATGGCGTCGCACACCGACATCGCACGGCCGTCCGGGTGCACGTCGGTGATCCGGACGAAGACGTCGGCGCTCGGCCGTGACGACCGGAACCGGACCCGGGCCACCGGCGTGCCCGCCAGCGTGACCGGCTCGGCCAGCACGTCGCCGCGGAACACCACCACGTCCGGGCGGGACTCGTGCCCGGAGTCGTCCACCGGCCCCTGCTTCGGCAGCAGGCTCGGGCCGCCGGACGCCGGGGTCGGATCGGCCGGGTCGTAGACGTACGACGTGGTCCCGCCGTCCGGGAGCCCGGTACGCAGCCGCCCGTCCGCATGCAGGTACCAGGACTGCCCGGTGACCCCCGGCGGCGGCCACGACGGCAGGTCGTGCCACCGGTCCGCGCCGGTCCGGAACGCCCGCACCGGGAACTCCGGCGCCTCCCCCTTGAGGAACGCGCCGGCCTCGGCGACCGCCGTCGCGTCCAGCGCCGGATCCGAATGCCCCCACGGGCCGATTGTCAGCCGCGGCGGCCGGCCCGCCTCGGCGAGCTGTGTGTAGGTGCGGATCTGCCAGGGCAGGAAGATGTCGTACCAGCCGGTGATCATGTAGACCGGCGCGGTCACCGCCGGCACCGAGGCGGTGTGCGACTGCTGTGTCCAGTACTCGTCAGCCAGGCTCTCGTGCCCGACCCAGTCCTGATACCAGTGCACCGGCCGCCCCGTCGCGGCACTGTCCCCGGCACTCAGCGGCAGCGTCCCGAATCCCCGCCGCAGGCTCTTGTCCGGCCGCAGCATGCCGAGGAACAACCGGACGAAGTCCCGGCGGATCATCCGGTCCATCATCTGCGTCCAGCCCAGCGCGTTACGCAGCGCGAACGCCCCGTTGTCCCAGGTGACCGCCCCGAAGTCGGGCATCGTCACCTGCAGGCACAGGGCATCCGGTCCGGCGGCTGCCGCCCACTGGGTGTAGCCCATGTAACTCGGCCCGAACGTGGCCAGCGTCCCGGTGAACCACTGCTGCCCCCGCACCCACCGGTGGGTCGCGGCACCGTCCCGCGCCTCGTCGACCTGCGGGGTGAAGACCCCACCCGACCCCCAGGTGCCCCGGCAGCTCTGAAACAGCACCGGAAACCCCTCCCGGGCCAGCGCCCGAGCCTGCTTGGCCACCCCACCCCGGCGCCCGTACGGCCCCCGGATCACGATCGTCGGCAGCCCCGTCCGATCCTCCCCCACCGGCGTGATCAGGTCGGCCAGCAGTTCCACCCCGTCGTCCATCGGAACCCGCAGGTCCTTGCGGATCGTGATGTCGTACGGCCCGGGCGTGAGACCGGGCAGAGAACGCGACTGCATCCAGCGGGAGAACCGGCTCATCAGCTGTCCTTCGTGGTGGTGAGGGCGTCACGCAGACGTTCCAGAGCGGGCAGGGCAGCCGTCAGGGCGGCCCGGTCATCGGCGGTGAGCGCCTCCGCGGCGGTGGCGATCAGATCTCCGCTGACCCGATCGAACCGTTCGAACAGTTCGAGGGCCCGCCCGGTGGCCAGCACCTCGACCCGCCGGCGATCGCCGGGGCGGGGACGGCGCTCGATCAGCCCAGCCGTCTCCATCGTGGTGAGCAGATTGCTGACGGTGGGCCGGCTCAGTCCGAGCCGCCCGGCGAGTTCTGCCGGCGAGATCACGGTCCCCCGGGGCAGCGCCCGGATGATCTCGATCTGCGCGTCCGGGATCTCCGGCAGCCGCTCGGCGGCGCGGGCGGTGGACAGCAGGGTTCGCCGCAACGGTGAGATGACGGCCGCCAGCCGGGCCGAGTCCCACCCGGTCACGCGACGACTCCGTCGTTCCCCACGATCACCATGGGCGGATAGTTTTGTGACAAAATTTTCGACTGTCAATAGCCGGTGGCGGACCGGATGACGGCGGCCACCGCATTCGGCCCGGCGGTCGCGGGGTGGCCCGGTGTCGCGCGGACCTCGCGGGTGGGCACGGGACCCTGGTAGGCGTACCGGAGAAAGAGGGGTAGCCCGGACCGGAACAGCCCGGGCTGCGGCAGACGCAGAGGTCAGTGGTGCTGGGAGGGGTGGTCGCCGAGGAGTTTGGTGGCGAGGACGGCGGCCTGGGTGCGGCGTTCGAGGCCGAGTTTGGCGAGCAGGCTGGAGACGTAGTTCTTGACCGTCTTCTCGGCGAGGAACATCCGGCCGGCGATCTCGCGGTTGGTCAGGCCCTCGGCGACGAACTCCAGGATGCGGCGTTCCTGGTCGGTGAGGGACGCCAGCTCGCGGGGCTGTTCGACGCCGTTGCGGATGCGTTCCAGGACACGCTGGGTGACTGCGGGGTCGAGCAGGGACTGGCCGGAGGCGACCCGGCGGACGGCGTCGACCAGGTCGGTGCCGCGGATCTGTTTGAGGACGTAGCCGGAGGCACCGGCCATGATCGCGGCGAACAGTGCCTCGTCGTCCTCGTAGGACGTCAGGATCAGGCCTTTGATCGACGAGTCGACGGCCCGCACGTCACGGCAGACGTCGATGCCGTTGCCGTCCGGCAGGCGGGCGTCCAGGACGGCCACGTCGGGGCGCAGCGCGGGGATGCGGCGGGCCGCCTCCTGGGCGGACCCGGACTCGCCGACCACCTCGATGTCACCACCGGCCTGGAGCAGGTCGATGAGGCCGCGGCGGACGACCTCGTGGTCGTCGAGGAGAAAGACTCGGATCATGGCTCCATTACACACTGAGACGTCCCGGGCACCTAGGGACCAAAGTCCCGCGGGATATCTTCAACGCGTGGCTGAAGCGTCGAAACTGGGGTTGAGTCCCCTCTCCCGGGTCCGTCTCGATGAGCTGCTGCACGAGATGCAGAACCGGGTGGGTGACATCGTCACCAGCCGGGAACGGCTCCGAGCACTGCTGGACGCGGTCGTCGGCATCGGCACCGACCTGGACCTGAACAGCACGCTGCAACGGATCGTGGAGGCGGCGTGCGCGCTCGTGGGGGCGAAGTACGGTGCGCTGGGTGTGGTCGGCCCGGACCGCCGCAGCCTCTCCGACTTCGTCACGCACGGCATCGACGCCGAGCTGCACGCCAAGATCGGTGACCTGCCGCACGGGCGGGGTGTGCTGGGGCTGCTGATCACCGATCCGCAACCGGTGCGGCTGCCGGACATCACCGAGCACCCCCGGTCGTACGGGTTCCCCGCCCACCATCCACCGATGCACAGTTTCCTCGGCGTTCCGGTGCGCACCCGGGAGCAGATCTTCGGCAACCTCTACCTGGCCGAGAAGCTGGGTGCCGACGAGTTCACCGACGACGACGAGGAGATCGTGGTCGCGCTGGCCGCGGCGGCGGGGGTGGCGATCGACAACGCCCGGCTGTACGCGCTGGCCCAGCGCCGTCAGCGGTGGTTGTCGGCGGCCGCCGAGATCACCGGGGTGCTGCTGGGGACGGTGCGCCGGACCGAGGCGCTGCGGCTGATCGCCCGCCGGGCCCGCGAGGTGGCCGACGCGGAGCTGGTGCTGGTGCTGCTGCGGGAGAGTGACAGTGACCGGTTCCGGGTGGAGGTGGTCGACGGCGGCGATCCGGCACTGACCGGGAGGGTGGTGCCGGCGTTCGACGCCGACGACGAGTACCGCCTGGTGGAGAACCTGTGTGAGGCCGCCGAGTGGCCGGCCCCGGTGCCGGACGGGCCGGCCCTGGTGGCGCCGTTGAAGAGCGATCCGCCGGGGGTGCTGATCGTGAGCCGCCCGGCCAGCACCGACGACGCGGCGCTGCTGTCCACGTTCGCCGGGCAGGCGGCGCTCGCCCTGGAACGGGCGCGGGCCCAGGAGGAACGGGAGTTGCTGGCCGTACTGGAGGACCGTGAGCGGATCGCCCGGGACCTGCACGACGTGGTTATCCAGCGGCTGTTCGCGACCGGCATGCAGTTGCAGGGCGCGATGGCTCCGGGGGTGCCGCCGCAGGTGGTGCAGCGGATCAACACGGCCGTCGACGACCTGGACGCCACCATCCGCGACATCCGCCGGTCGATCTTCGAGCTGCGCGCGCCGGTCGGGGCGACCCTGCGCACCGAGCTGCGGGACACCTGTGACGCGGCGCTGGACACGCTCGGGTTCCGGCCGACGCTGGAGACGACCGGGCCGGTGGAGAGTGCGGTGCCGGACGACATCGTGCCGGAGTTGATGGCGGTGCTGCGGGAGGCGCTGTCGAACACGGCCCGGCACGCGCAGGCGCACAGTGTCCGGGTGTCGGTGCGGGTCGCCGACCGTCAGGTGATCCTGCAGGTGGAGGACGACGGGGTGGGCATCGATCCGGCGCTGGCCCGGGGCGGGGTGGTCAACATGGGTGAGCGGGCCCACGATCTGGGTGGTGGTTTCGAGATCGGGCCCCGCTCGGACGGGCCGGGAACCCTGATGACGTGGCGCGTTCCGATCGGCGGCTGACCGGGACCTTCGGCCCTTTTCACCGCCGAGCCCGGCGCGGCACGGTGGAGGGGACAGTGAAGGAGAATCGCCGTGAACCGCTACGACTCGTCCGACCTGCGGCGCGCCGCCGCGGCCGGGATCCAGGCACCCTCCATGTACAACAGCCAGCCGTGGGCGTTCCGCCTGCGGGACGGCACCATCGAGGTGCTGGCCGATCCGGCCCGCCAGCTCGCGGTGGCCGACGGCGGTGGGGGCTGGGCGATGCGGCTGGCACTCGGCGCGGCCACCTTCAACGCCCGCCTCGCGCTGGCCTGGGCGGGCACCCCGGCCGACGTGCTGCTGCTGCCGGAGAGCACCCAGCCCGAGCTGATCGCGCGGCTGGTCCCGGCCCGGCAGCGGCCGCCCACCTACACCGAGCGGGACCTGTACGCGGCGATCGAGCGCCGGTACAGCAACCGGGAGCCGTTCTGGCCGGATCCGGTGCCGGCCGACGTGCGGGTGCGGCTGATCGAGGCGGCCCGGGTCGAGGGCACCTGGCTGGACCTGCTGGTCGGGATGACCGCGCTGACCGGGTTCTCGGAGATCGCGCACAGCGCCGACCGGGTGCTCCGCCGGGACAACCGCTACCAGGCCGAGCTGATCACCTGGACGGACACCGAGTCGGACAGTGAGGGCATCCCGGTGGCGGCGGCGGCCGCGGTGGCCGAGGCGCAGGATCTGCTGCCGCAGCGCAACTTCGGCGGGCGGCAGCGGGCGCCGGGCCGGGACTACGAGCCGGAGCCGCTGGTCGGGATCCTGGGCACCGCCGGGGACCGCAAGCTGGACCAGCTGATGGCCGGGCAGGCGCTGCAGCACGTGCTGCTCACCGCCACCGACGCCGGGCTGGCCAACTCGCTGATCTCCCAGCCGATCGAGGTGGCACCGGCCCGGGACCAGTTGCGGCGGTCGCTGGGCCGGACCGGGTTCCCGCAGATCGCGTTCCGGATCGGGTACGGCCAGCCCGGCCACCCGTCGCCCCGCCGTGACGTCGCGGAGGCCCTGATCTCCTAGGCCCTAGACTCGCGGCATGAAAAGCCTGCATCTCGACGGGGAGAGCCCGGTGCACCGGCTCTCCCCCGAGGTGAAGATCGCGTCGGTGCTGCTGTTCACCATCGTCGTGGTGCTCACGCCGCGGGAGGAGTTCGCCGCGTTCGGCGGTTACGCGGTGCTGATCGCGATCGTCGCGGCACTGGCCCGGGTGCCACCGTTCTGGCTGCTCAAGCGGGCCACCATCGAGCTGCCGTTCGTGGTGCTGGCGGTGGCGCTGCCGATCTTCGGCCAGGGCGAGCGGGTGGACTGGCTGGGCCTGTCGCTGTCGGTGGACGGTCTGCACGGGGCGTGGAACATCTTCGCCAAGGGCACCCTGGGTGTGCTGGCGTCGCTGCTGCTGGCCGCGACCACACCGATGCGGGACCTGATCTCCGGGCTGGACCGGCTGCGCTGCCCGGCGGTGATCACCCAGATCATGATGTTCATGCTGCGCTACATCGACGTGCTGGCCGACGACGCGCGGCGGATGCGGATCGCCCGGGTGTCCCGCGGTTACGACCCGCGGTTCCTCTGGCAGGTGAAGGCGTTCGCGGTGGGTGTCGGGTCGCTCTTCCTGCGGTCGTACGAGCGGGGTGAGCGCGTGTACCTGGCGATGCTGTCGCGTGGCTACAGCGGGCGGATGCCTTTCACCGACGGCGACCGCGCACCGGTTCGGGAGTGGCTGGTCTCGGCTCTGCTACCGGTCACGGCGCTCGGGATCGCGCTGGCCCTAGCATGATCGGCATGACTGCGGCGCTCACGATCAGCGGGCTGACCTTCGCCTACCCCGACGGGCGCCAGGTTCTGCACGGCGTCGACCTGACCGTCGCTGCCGGGGAACGGGTCGCGCTGCTCGGCCCGAACGGTGCCGGCAAGACCACCCTGGTGCTGCACCTCAACGGCATCCTGCACGGTGGCGGCGGCCGGGTGGAGGTGGCCGGGCTGCCGGTGACACCCGGCGACCGGCAGGCGATCACCGAGATCCGCCGCCGGGTCGGCATCGTCTTCCAGGACCCCGACGACCAGCTGTTCATGCCGTCGGTCGCGGAGGACGTCGCCTTCGGACCGGCCAATCTGGGGGTACGCGGGACCGAGCTCGAGTCCCGGGTGGTCGAGGCCCTGACCGCTGTCGGCATGCTCGACCATCGGGAGCAGATCCCGCATCACCTGTCGTTCGGGCAGCGCCGCCGGGTGGCGGTGGCGACGGTGCTGGCGATGCGGCCGGAGATCCTGGTCCTGGACGAGCCGTCGTCCAACCTGGATCCGGCGAGCCGCCGGGAGTTGGCCGAGATCCTGGAGTCCCTGCCGGTGACGGTCCTGATGGTGACCCACGATCTGCCGTACGCGCTGCAGCTCTGCCCGCGCTCGGTGATCCTGGACGGCGGCCGGATCGTCGCCGACGCCCCCACCGGCGAGCTGCTCACCGACCGGGATCTGATGGCCACCCATCGCCTGGAACTCCCGTTCGGTTTCAACCCCTCGCACCGCCCCTGACAGCCGCGGCTCGGCACGCCGGGCCGGAACCGGCACAGCGTGGTGAATCGGGGTGCGAACCGCACCGCGAGTCACCACGCTGTGAGTCCGGGTCAGGCGGCCTTGCTGAGCGAGGCCGTCTCGCGGAGGCCGCTGACGACCGCCTGCCAGGTCTGCGGGCCGGCGATCCCGTCGACTGCCACCTCGGCGCCACCGGCACGCAGTGACTGCTGCAGGTCGCGGATGGCGGCCTCGGTCTTCGGCCCGTAGACACCGTCGGCGGCATCCAGGGCGAACTCCTCCTGGAGGCCACGGACGGCGCTGCCGCTGGCGCCGGGCCGGACCTCGACGAGCAGCGCCCGCCAGGTCGCCTGGTCGACGACCCCGTTGTCGGTGAGGTTCTTCGCCCATTGGAAGGCGCGCACCGCGGCCCCGGTCTCGGAGCCGAACACTCCGTCGACGGTGACCGTGTGACCGTGGGCGAGAAGCAGGTACTGCAACGTCTGCACCGGATGGTCGGTGGATCCCTGCCGGGTCGTCGGCCAGGGGTTCAGGGTGGCGGTCATACGGGGCCCCTTCCTCATCGTCGAGCGACGGGTGGTTGTGCTCCCCTCACTCTCTGGTAAAGAGCCGATGAATAAAAGGGTGAGAAGTGTCTCCGCAGCAGATTCGCAAGAATTGTTGGTTTCTTGCTGAGCGATTGGCGGGCCCGAATACGAGAACCGCGCGCGAATCTGTTGATTCGCGCGCGGTAATGCTCACTACCGAGCACCGGTCAGTGTTCGGCCCAGTCACCGAGTGACCAATCCCGCACCTCGGGCATGTCCTCCAGGTGCTCGACGACGTACTTCTCGTGCTTCTCCAGTTGCTTCTCGCACCACGCCTTGAGTTCGGTGGCGCCGGCCGGCAGCCGCTTGGCGTTGTTGATCGCGTCCATCACCAGGTGGTAACGCGACGCCCGGTTGCGGACCGTCATGTCGAACGGGGTGGTCGTGGTGCCCTGCTCGATGAAACCGCGCACCCGGAACCGGTCGGCGTCCGGCCGCCCGTGCACCAGCTGGTGGATGGCGCCCGGGTAGCCGTGGAAGCTGAACACCACGTCCACGGTGTCGGTGAACAGCTCGCGGAACAGGGTCTCGCTCATGCCGTGCGGGTGGTCCTTCGGCCGGGACAGGGTCATCAGGTTGACCACGTTGACGACCCGGGTCCGCAGCTGCGGCAGCTTCTCCTTGAGGATCTGCGCGGCGGCCACCGTCTCCATCGTCACCACGTCACCGGCGCAGGCCAGCACGACGTCCGGGTCGGCGGTGCCGTCGTCGTTGCCGGCCCACTCCCAGATGCCCGCGCCCTGCCGGCAGTGCTCGATCGCCTGGTCCATGGTCAGCCACTGCAGCTGCGGCTGCTTGTCGATCACGATCAGGTTGACGTACGACCGGGACCGGAAGCAGTGGTCGGCGACCGAGAGCAGGGTGTTCGCGTCCGGCGGCAGGTAGACGCGGGCCACGTCGCCGCGCTGGTTCAGCACCACCTGGATCAGGCCGGGGCCCTGGTGCGAGAAGCCGTTGTGGTCGTTGCGCCAGGCGGTCGAGGTGAGCAGGATGTTCAGGCTCGGGACCTTGGCCCGCCACGGCAGGTGGGAGGCTTCCTGCAGCCACTTGCCGTGCTGCACCGTCTGGGATGCGCTGACCATGGCGAACGCCTCGTAGGTGGCGAACATGCCGTGCCGGCCGGTCAGGTTGTAGCCCTCCAGCCAGCCGTGGCAGTTGTGCTCGGACAGCACCTCCATGACCCGGCCCTTGTTGCTGATCTTCACGTCGTCAGCGGTGACCGACTCCATGAAACCGCGGTCGGAGACCTCGAAGACGGCACCCAGCCGGTTGCTGTTGGTCTCGTCCGGGCAGAAGAGCCGGAAGCTGTCCGGGTTGCGGGAGTAGATGTCCCGCATCATCTCGCCCAGCCGGCGGGTCGACTCGGCACGCTCGGCGGCGGGCTTCTTCACATCGATCGCGTAGTCGCGGAAGTCCGGGATGTCGAGGTCCTCGGTGAGCAGGCCACCGTTGGCGTGCGGGCTGGCACTCATCCGCAGCTCACCGTCGGGCGCCAGGTCCCGGATCTGCTGCACCGGCGCACCGGCGGCGTCGAACAGTTCCTCCGGCCGGTACGACCTGAGCCACTTCTCCAGGTCGGCCAGGTGCTCGTCGTTGCCCTTGACCCCGGACAGCGGCACCTGGTGCGACCGCCACGTGCCGGTGACGGTGATGCCGTCGATCTTCTCGGGACCGGTCCACCCCTTGGGGGTACGCATGACGATCAACGGCCAGTTCGGGCGCTTTCCGTCCCACGTACCGCCGCGGGCCTCGCTCTGAATGCTCCTGATCTTGCCCCAGGCCTCGGCGAGCGTCGCCGCGAACCGGTGGTGCATGCCCGGCAGGTCGTCGCCGCCCACCTCGAGGACGTCGTAGCCGTGGCCCTCCAGGAACTTGCGGACCTCGGCCGGGTCCTTGCGGGCCAGCACCGTCGGGCCGGCGATCTTCGCGCCGTTGAGGTGCAGGATCGGCAGGACCGCGCCGTCGTGCTCCGGGTTGATGAAGGAGACACCCTTCCAGGAGCCCTCCAGGGGGCCCGTCTCCGCCTCGCCGTCCCCGACCACCGCGATGGCCAGGAGGTCCGGGTTGTCCATCACCGCGCCGAACGCGTGGACCAGCACATACCCGAGTTCACCGCCCTCGTGGATCGAGCCGGGCGTGGTCACCGACACGTGGCTGGGGATGCCGCCGGGCGAGGAGAACTGGCGGAACAGGGTGAGCAGGCCGCCCTCGTCCAGGCCCACCTTCGGGTAGACCTCCGAGTAGGTGCCCTCCAGGTAGCCCGCGGCCACCAGCGCCGGGCCGCCGTGCCCCGGACCGGCCAGGTAGATCGACTGCTGGCCGGTGTGCTTGATGAGCCGGGAGACGTGGGCGTAGACGAACGACAGGCCGGGGCTGGTGCCCCAGTGGCCGAGCAGGCGCGGTTTGATGTGCTCCGACGTCAGCGGCTCCCGCAGCAGCGGATTGCCCTGCAGGTAGATCTGCCCGACGGTCAGGTAGTTGTTCGCCCGCCACCAGGCGTCGAGCGCGGCGACCTCGGCGTCGTCCGGCGCGGCGAGCTTTCGAACGAGGTCCTGCTGGTCAAGCGTGGCGGTCACGGTCATTCCCCTCGACGATCAGAGTTCCTGACTTGTCACGATCAACGTAACGGCGGTGCGGAACACCTGCATGGGTCTTTGGTCCCCTCGCTCGGGGACGTTAACCCCGTCAGGTTTCCGGATACCGTCGTCTCGATGGCCATTCACTCGGATCCGCACATCCACGTCGAGGCCCGGCTCGGCGCCACCGGCCGGACCCGCGACATGCTCGCCGCCACGTTCGGCCTGGTCGCGTCCCTACCGGCCGAGGTGGCGGCCGGATGCGGCGCCTGGGTTCCGCTGGCCATGACCTCCCCGCTCCCGCAACCCTGTGGGACGAGAACGGCGTGCTCGCCTGGTGGTACTTAAGTCATAGACTTTCGCCGGCTGCGACGGGCCGGGCCGGATTCGTAGGGTCGGGGCATGCGGATCGGCCCCCTCCCACCCGCGGCCCGGGCACTCGGCCCGGACCTCGCCCGCGGTTTCATGCTCCTGTTCATCGC
>DATMVU010000201.1:0-13889 GCA_035562875.1 Actinoplanes sp.
CACCGCCGCCTTCGCCGACCTGCTCGGCGCCGAACCCCGGATCTGCTCGTCGATCATCGGCCGGTCCGAGGCGGTGCTCGACCTGTGGAACCGGCTCGGCGGCCACTGGGGCCCGGCCCGGGACGTGCGGCCCCACCAGCCGCTCCTGGTGACCGACAAGGACCCGCTGGTCCGGCCCGACCCCGGAGTCCGGCTGGTCCGGTCCGGCGAGGTGGACCAGCTCTTCCCGGCCGCCGTGGCGATGTACTCCGAAGAGGTCGGCGTCTCCCCGATGCAGGACGACAACGGGCGGGGCTACCGGCGGCGGATCGCGGAACTGGTGAAAGCGCGGCGCGCCTACGCGAAATTCGACGGCGACCTGGTGATCTTCAAGGCCGAGCTGGCGATCGTGACCCGCCGCACCACCCAGGTGCAGGGTGTCTGGGTGCATCCGGACTATCGGGGACACGGCCTGGCGACAGCGGCGATGGCGGCGGTGGCGGCGGACGCGCTGCGGCGGGTGGCGCCCACGGTCAGCCTCTACGTGAACGACTACAACACGCCGGCCCGCCGGGTCTACGCGAACTGTGGCTTCGTCTCGGCCGGCAGCTTCGCCACAGTCCTGTTCTGAACCGCTCCGGACCGCGGATCCGTTTCGCACCGCAAGTCACCACGCACGGCCGGGCACACCGAAGCGTGGTGACTTCGGGCGTACCGGAAGTCACCACGCTTCGAGTGGATCAGTGGACCGTGACCACCGGGCCGGGGAGCAGCTCCCGCAGCTCGTCGGGCAGCTCGGCACCCATCTCGTCGGCGAGGCGCAGCGCCTCCTCGACGAGTGTCTCCACGATGATCGACTCGGGCACCGTCTTGATGACCTTGCCCTTGACGAAGATCTGGCCCTTGCCGTTGCCGGACGCCACACCCAGGTCGGCCTCACGAGCCTCACCGGGACCGTTCACGACGCAGCCCATCACCGCCACCCGCAGCGGCACCGGGAACCCGTCGAGAGCCGCGGTGACCTGCTCGGCGAGTGTGTAGACGTCGACCTGGGCCCGGCCGCAGGACGGACAGGACACGATCTCCAGGCCACGCTCGCGCAGACCCAGCGACTCCAGGATCTGGTTGCCGACCTTGATCTCCTCGACCGGCGGGGCGGACAGCGACACCCGGATGGTGTCGCCGATGCCCTCGGCGAGCAGGGCACCGAACGCGACGGCGCTCTTGATGGTGCCCTGGAAGGCGGGGCCGGCCTCGGTCACGCCCAGGTGCAGCGGGTAGTCGCACTGCTCGGCGAGCTGCCGGTAGGCCCGGATCATCACGACCGGGTCGTTGTGCTTGACCGAGATCTTGATGTCCCGGAAGCCGTGCTCCTCGAAGAGCGAGCACTCCCAGAGCGCCGACTCGACGAGCGCCTCGGCGGTGGCCTTGCCGTACTTCTCCAGCAGTCGCTTGTCGAGCGAGCCCGCGTTGACACCGATCCGGATCGGGATCCCGGCGTCGCCGGCCGCCTTCGCGATCTCCTTGACCTTGTCGTCGAACTGCCGGATGTTGCCCGGGTTGACCCGGACCGCGGCGCAGCCGGCGTCGATCGCGGCGAACACGTACTTCGGCTGGAAGTGGATGTCGGCGATCACCGGGAGCTGGGACTTCTTGGCGATCGCGGGCAGCGCCTCGACGTCGTCCTGGGACGGCACGGCGACCCGGACGATCTGACAGCCGGAGGCGGTCAGCTCGGCGATCTGCTGGAGGGTGGAGTTGATGTCGGAGGTGAGCGTGGTGGTCATCGACTGAACGCTGACCGGGGCACCACCACCGACGAGTACGCCCCCGACGTTGATCTGGCGGCTCTTCCGCCGGGGAGCAAGAGGCGGCGGAGGAACGGCCGGCATTCCGAGACTGATCGCAGTCATCTCACTACTCACTTGAAGATCGAAATCGGGTTGATGATGTCAGCGGTGACGGTCAGCAGAGTGAACGCACCACCGATCAGGATGACCGCATAGGTCACGGGCATCAACTTGTAGTAGTCCACCCGGCCCGGGTCGGGACGGCGGAAGCGCTTGTAAAGCCACGATCGTGCCGCTTCGAACCAGGCGATGGCGATGTGACCGCCGTCGACCGGCAGCAGCGGCAGCAGGTTGAACAGGCCGATGAACACGTTCAGCGAGATGAAGACCTGCCAGAAGACCTCGGGCACGCCCTTCTCGATGGCCTCGCCACCGATCCGGCTGGCCCCGACGAGGCTGATCGGGGTCTCCGGGTCACGTTCGTCACCGGTGATCGAGTTCCACAGCGCGGGGACCTTCTCCGGGATCCGGGCCATCGCCTTGATCGAGTTCTTGACCAGGTACCAGTTGAACTCGCCGGAGGCGGGGATCGCGCCGAGCGGACTGTATTCGATGACCGGCGGCTGATCCGTCTCCCAGCTCACACCGGCGACCGAGACCTGCGTGACAGGTCCCTTCGGATCATCGATGGGTGTCCGTTGGGCGCTGAGCAGGGTGACCGTGGCGACACCCGTCTGACCCGCCCGGATGTACTCGAACGCCGTCGGGCCGGCCGGCGACGCCCGGATGGCGTCGGTCAGCTCACCGTAGTTGGCGACCGCGACGGTGCCGACCTTGGTGATCACGTCACGGTCCTGGAGACCGGCGGCCTTGGCCGGGGCCACCGCCGCGCTGTCCTGACCGGGCACGCAACTGGTGGCGGTGGTCGTCACCGTGGTGCGGATGCAGTCGGCCACGCCGATCATCGCCGGGGCGGCCCGCTGCTGCTCGGCGTTCTGCGGCAGGTTGACGTTGGGCAGGCCGATGCTCCAGGCCATCACCCACGCGCCGGTGAGCGCCAGCAGGAAGTGGGCGATCGAGCCGGCCGCCATCACGACGGTCCGCTTCCAGACCGGGAACCGCCACATCGCGCGGTGCTGGTCCTCGGGAGCGACGTCGTCGTCCTGCGGCGTCATCCCGACGATCTTGCAGAAACCACCGAGCGGGATCAGTTTCAGCCCGTACTCGGTCTCGCCCCGGTGGAACGAGAAGATCGTCGGCCCGAAACCGATGAAATACTTCGTGACCTTCATTCCGAAGCGCTTGCCGGTGATCATGTGACCCAGCTCGTGGAGACTCACCGAGATCAGAATGGTCAGCGCGAAGGCAGCCACACCCAGCCAGAAAAGCATCAGGCTCCTTCAGCCTCGATAGTCCGCTGTGCCTGGGCCCGCGCCCACGCCTCGGCGGCAAGCACGTCGTCGACCGTACCCGGCTCCGCGAAATCAGGGGCCGCGGCGAGCACACGTTCCAGGGTGTCGACGATGCCCAAGAAAGGTAGCCGACCGGACACGAACGCGGCCACACACTCCTCGTTCGCCGCGTTGAAGATCGCCGGACGGCACCGCCCGGCCCGGCCGGCCTCCTTGGCCAGCCGCACCGCCGGGAACGCCTCGTCGTCGAGCGGCCGGAACTCCCAGTTGTGCGCCTGCGTCCAGTCGACCGCGGCGGCCGCCTCCGGCACCCGGTCCGGCCAGGCCAGCGCGAGCGCGATCGGCAGGCGCATGTCCGGCGGGCTCGCCTGGGCCAGGGTCGAGCCGTCGGTGAACTCCACCATCGAGTGGATCACCGACTGCGGGTGGACCATCACCTCGATGTCGTCGTACGGCACGTCGAACAGCTCGTGCGCCTCGATCACCTCGAGCGCCTTGTTCACCATGGTGGCCGAGTTGATCGTGACGACCGGGCCCATGTCCCAGGTCGGGTGCTTGAGCGCCTCCTCGGGGGTGACGTTCGACAACTCCTCGCGCCGACGGCCGCGGAACGCCCCGCCGCTCGCGGTGAGCACCAGCCGCCGGACCTCGGCCGCGGTCCCGCCGCGCAGGCACTGGGCCAGGGCCGAATGCTCCGAGTCGACCGGCACGATCTGCCCCGGTTTCGCGATCCGCCGGACCAGCGGACCACCGGCGACCAGAGACTCCTTGTTGGCGAGAGCCAGGATCCGGCCCTCCTGGAGAGCCGCGAGAGTGGGCGCCAGGCCGAGGCTCCCGACGACGCCGTTGAGAACGACGTCACACGGCCACTTGGCCAGCTCGGTCATCGCGTCCGGCCCGGCCACGATCTTGGGGAGCTTGAAGTCGCCGCTGGCCCAGCCGCGCTTCTGGGCCTCGGCGTAGAAGGCGAGCTGGAGATCCTGGGTGACCGAGGCACGGGCCACCCCGACCACCTCGACACCGAACTCCAGAGCCTGCGCCGCGAGCAGTCCGACGTTGCCGCCGCCCGCGCCGAGGGCCACCACCCGGAACCGGTCCGGGTTACGGCGGACTATGTCGATGGCCTGGGTCCCGATGGACCCGGTGGAGCCGAGCAGAACGAGGTCACGCATAACGCACATCTTCCCCTGCTGGTGCACGGCGGGACGAGCGTGGGTATGTGCATGGTCATGTTCCGGCTCCTGCGAGGAAGAGACGTCGCCCTGCACGCCGCGGCCATCACGTTCTACAGCGGGATAGCGGTGGTGCCGGCGGCCTTGCTGGCGATCTGGCTGACCGGCCTGGCGGTGGGTGCCGACCGGGTCCGGCGCCTGACCGGGCTGACGATCGCGGCCCTGCCGGACGCGATCGGCGCTCCTCGCGCGCTGGGCGCTCTCATCGACGCCGGGTTGGCCCTTCCCCCACTGTTCGCGCTGGCCAGCGTTCTTCCGGCGACTCTGTACGGGGAAGGCCTGCGTCGCGCTTTCGCCTCGCTGTCCACCCCTCGCGAAACCCTGACCGGCTGGCGTGGCCGGTTGCTCTGGCTGCCGCTGCTGGCCGCGGCGCCGGCCCTGCTGCTCGCGCTCTTCCTGGCCCTGCCCACGACCAGTGGACTGTGGCTGCGCGGCGGCTGGTGGTCGGTGCTGGGCGTGGTGCTGTCGTTCCTGGCCTGCTGGCTGGTGCTGACCCCGGTGGTGATCTGGGTGTTCCGGTACGTCGCCCCGGGCCGCCCGGCCTGGCTGCCGACCGTGCTGATCGGCTCGTTCACCGCCGCCAACCTGAGCGGTTTCCTGCACGGCTTCGTGCTGTTCTGCGCGCTGCCGCTGGACCTCGGGGTGCCGTTCGGCGGGTTCACCGAGGTCGGCGCGACGGTGGCGATCGGCCTGTGGCTCTACCTCTTCCACACCGTGCTACTGACCGGATTCGCGGCGGCACACACGGTGGGGTCGCCGTCAAGGGACGATTCACCGAGTCCGGTATCGATCACGGAGGGGTAGCGTTCCGCACCATGACCCCCATTCCGGACCGTTCCGACGTGGTGATCATCGGGGCCGGTCACAACGCCCTGGTCTCCGCGATCCTGCTGGCCCGCGCCGGGCTCGACGTCGTCGTCCTCGAGGCCGCCGGAGTCCTCGGCGGCGCCACCCGCACCGAACACCCCTTCCCCCGGGTCCCCGGCCTCGGCCAGTCCACCGGCTCCTACCTGCTCGGGCTGATGCCGCCCGAACTGCTGCGCACCCTCGACGTGGACATCCCGGTGCTCCGGCGTGATCCGCACTACTTCCTGCCCGGAGCCGGGCCGGCCTCACCGTACCTGCTCTTCGGCAGCGACGCGGCGGCCAACCGCGCACAGATGGACGACCGGGACGCCCGCGCCGACGAAGCCCTCGCCGTCGAGATCGGCGCGCTGCGGGCCGACCTCGCCCCGGCCTGGCTCGAGGAGCCACTGCCGGTCGAGGAGATCGCCGACCGGCACATCCGGCCGCCGTTGCAGAGCACCTTCCTGGACCTGGTCCGCGGTTCGGTCGCCGACTACCTGGCCCGGTTCGGGTTCAAGAGCGAACTGCTGACCGCGATGTACGCGGTGACCGACGGTCTGTCCGGTCTGAACGCGGGCCCGGACGACCCCGGAACCGGACACAACTTCCTGGTGCACAACATGTGCCGGCTGCCCGGATCGGACGGGACGTGGCTGATCGCCGAGGGCGGGATGGGCACCGTGTCCCGGGTGTTCGCCGACGCGGCGCGGGCCGCCGGAGCCCGCCTGCACACCGACGCCCGGGTGACGGCGGTGACGGTGGACGGCGGGGCCGCCAGTGGAGTGGTGCTCGCCGACGGGCGGACGGTGGCGGCCCGGGTGGTGCTGGGCGGCTGTGACCCGTACCAGCTGATGGATCTTGTGCCGGAAGGTTCGCTGCCCCCGTCGCTCACCGAGCGGATGGCAGCGGTCAAGCGCCCCGGCACCACCCTCAAGGTCAACCTCGCGCTGCGTGACCTGCCGGTCTTCCCCTGTCTACCGGCCGGGGCCCCGTCACCGTTCGGGTCGACGATCCACCTGCTGCCCGGGGACGAGTCGCCGATGGCGAACCTGCGGGCGATGTGGGCGGACGTGCGGGCCGGGCGGCTGCCGGCCGAACCGACGATCGAGTGGTACCTGCACACCACCGTCGACCCGTCGCTGCGCGACGAGGCCGGACACCACTCCTCGGCGCTCTTCGTGCAATCGGTCCCCTACGAGCCGGCGGGTTCGTCGTGGGATCAATCCCTTGCCGGGTACGTGGAACGGCTGCTCGCCATCTGTGACAGGTACGCGCCCGGGACCTCGGAACTGGTCGCCGACGTGTTCCCGCTCACGCCGCCCGGGATCGAGAAGCACTTCGGGATCACCGGCGGGCACATCCACCACGTCGACAACACCGTCGCGTTCGACAAGCGGATGCCGTACTCCACCGGGCTCGACGGGCTGTACCACGGCTCGGCCGGGGCGCACCCGGCCGGCAGCGTGATCGGTGCGGCGGGCCACAACGCGGCCCGCCGCATCCTGAAGGACCTGGGCCGCTAGGCCTTCTTCTCGGCGCGGATCTTGTGGCCGACGCTGGTCAGGCAGCGGCCGCTGGGCAGGTCGAACTTCCAGCCGTGCAGCTGGCAGGTCAGCGTGTTGCCGTCGATGATCCCGAACCGGGACAGGTCGGCCTTCAGGTGCGGGCAACGACGCTGGACGGTCCAGTCACCGAACTCGGTGTCCTCGGCGTCGACGGCCTTCTCGTGCTCGTCGTACCAGCCCTCGGCGTACTGCAGCCGCTCCTCGGAGAGGCACTTGAAGAAGGCGTAGACGAACTCGTTGTACTGCCCGATCCGGGCCGCGGAGAAGCGGCAGGACAGGAACAGCGAGTTCACCCAGTCGCCCTCGTCGATGAAGATGAGGTGCTCGATCAGCTCGCGCTGGGTGCGGAACCGGTAGCGGACCTTCTCGTCGGCGTACGCCCGGACCTGCTTGCCCGGGAAGTCCACCACGATCGACTCGACCTCGTCGCCGTCGTAGGAGACCAGGTCGAACCGGACCGGGCCGCCGACACCCTTGGCCATGAAGATCGACTCTTCGAGCAGCGGCTCGATCCGCTTCTTCAGCTCGCCCAGAACGTCGACCTCGGGGTGCCGCCAGGAGGCCTTCTCCGCCTCGATGACCGGGCGCTTGCGCTCCCGCATCTCCTCCAGGTGCTGCTTCTTGTTCGCGAAGAACTCGTCGACCGGCGTCGGGTGGGTGGTGGTCTGCTTCGTGCCGCCGTCGGTCAGCACCGTCACACTGCCCGGGAGCTGCACGACCCCGTTGGTGCCGCCGACCTTCGCGTACTCGGTCATGAACACCGACTGGTCCGGGAAGATGTTGCCCTCGTCGCCGTGGATGTCGTTGAACTGCCACAGCTCGTCGTCGAGGAAACACGGCGGGCCGGCGATCGGGAAGACGAAGTCCGCCTTCAGGTCGTCGATGTAACGCCAGGTGCGGTCGAACTGCCGCTCCCGCTTCTGCTTGCCGAACGCGGTCTTCGCGTTCTGCGGCAGCTCGTAGACCATCGGGTACCAGATCGCACCGGAGAACTGCAGCATGTGCGCGTGCACGTGGCCCAGCTCGTTGAACCGGGACAGGTCGGACGGGCGGGCGTCGTTCTGGTTCAGCACCCGGATGCCGTCGTGCTCCACCCACAGCGACGAGTCGCCGATCGGGCCGTCGGTCGGGCTGATCAGCGCCTGGATCATCACCTTCAGACCGCCGTCGAGCTCGTGCACCTCGTCCGACTTGGTCCGCAGGAAACTCTTGAAGCCCAGCTCACGCAGCTCGTCCTCGAGCTGGGAGGTCGGGTACTCCGGCAGCAGGACGGTGGCCTTCTTGCTGATGTACCTCTTCAGGTGCTCCGCGTCGAAGTGGTCCCGGTGCAGGTGGGAGACGTACAGGTAGTCGACGTCACCGAGTGTCTCCCAGTCGAGCAGGGAGTTGTCCGGGAACGGAAACCACGAGGCGAAGAACGCAGGGTTGACCCACGGATCGCACAGAATGCTGCCTGCAGCGGTGTCGATCCGCATGCTCGCATGGCCGGTGCCGGTGATCCGCACTTGTAGCTCCTTCGCTTGCGGCTTCCTAACCTTTTGACCGCCTCGAAAGTACAGCCGGGTTGCTGGTTCGCGCCCATCGACCCCGTGACAGACTGTTCCCGACATCGACTTCTTCAGGAGGGAGCGACCGTGGCCGCGGACGAACACCACGAGGTCTACGCGCCCGACCAGCTCAAGCCGGGCAACCGCAGGCGCGGTCAGAAGGGCGCGATCATCTCCGCCCTGATCATGCTGCTCTTCTTCTGGGGTAACCAGCAGGGCAAGACCGAGATGATCTGGCTAGTCGCGGTCGCCATCGGCCTGATCGCCGTCGTGATCGGCGATGTCATCCTGCGCCGTAACGGCCTGCGCGCCAACGACTGAGGTCGCCTCGACGCTGAAAGAGGGGGCCGTCGGCCCCCTCTTTCACTACCGCGGTCCGCGCAACAGGATGTCTTTGACCTCGCGCAGTGCGGCGTCCACCTCGGCCTCGAAGTAGCCGTTGGGGACCAGCCCGAACTGCAGCATGTCCAGGTCGTTCTCGTTCACCGGCATCGGGCCGCGGCCGGTCATCGCCTGCAGGATGCCCTCGAACAGACGGTCCACCTGCATCGGGTCGTAACCGCTGCCGAACCGGCGCGGCTGGAACGTCCGGCGCAACTGGTCCACCCGGTACAACTCGCCACCCGGCTCGCCGAGCGGCGGGCCCAGCTGGGGCTGCGGAGGCTGCTGCGGCTGGCCGTAACCGCCGCCACCACCGCCACCGTAGGGCGGGCCGCTCATCGGGGCGCCCGGCATCGGCGAACCCGGCATGGCCATCGGCGAACCCGGCATCGGCGCGCTCGGCATCTGCCCGCCGTACCCGCCGCGCGGATCACGATCACGATCCGGCATCCGGATCTCGGCGGTCATGTCGGTCTTACCGTGCCGGCCGGGCTCGAACCCGTCGAAGCCGCCGCCCTGGTCGTACCCACCCTGGTCGTAACCGGGCGGCGGGCCCTGACGCTGCGGGGGCTGCTGGCCGTAACCGGTCGGCTCGTCGTAGCGGCCGTACGGGTCCGGGCCGGGCGGAAGCTGCTGTTGCTGCTGGCGCTGCGGCATCTGCGGAGGCATCATCCGGTCGTCGCGCATCGGAGCAGGCAGCCGCTCGGTCGGCGGCGAGGCCATCCGGGCCGCCGGGTTCATCTGCTGCTGCTGACCGGGAAAGCCCTGCTGTTGCTGGCCGGGGAAACCCTGCTGTTGCTGGCCCGGGTAACCCTGCGGCGGGAAACCCTGCGACTGGGACGGCGGCGGGCCCTGCTGCATGCCGCCGGGACCACCGGGGCCGCCCGGGGGGAATCCGCCGCGCTCGAAGCCCTGGCTCTGGTTCGGGCCACCCATCGGCGGGCCGCCCATCGAGGGGCCGTTCATCGAAGGACTGTTCATCGGCGGGCCGGAGACCGAACCCGTGGTCAGGCCGCTGCGCATCGAGTCGCGCATGGGATCCGGAGCAGGACGCCCGCCACGCTCCTCGAACTCGGCGAGTTGACGCTCGACCCGGTCGAGGTGCAGGTCCACCTGCCACTCGTCGTAACCGCCGAACCGCACCCGGAAGACGACGTCGTGCACCTCCTGTGCACCGACCGGCGGGCCCACCTGCTCCCCGGCCAGGGTCGCCTCGACCCGGTCGAGGAAGGCGTCGACCTCGTCGACCTTGTAGCCACGCCGCAGCGCACGCCTTCGGAAACGCTGCCCCTGACTCGTCACAACGTCTCCCACTCCGCTCGCTGGGACCTGAGCCCAGTCACTGTGCCACCTCCGCGTCGGCTGCGGCGCCCCCAGCGCTCGCGTCCGTCAACTCGCCCGCGGCCAGCTGGCCGCACGCGCCGTCGATCTCCTGCCCCCGGGTGTCGCGAACGGTCGTCGAGACGCCGGCCTCTCGTAGCCGGCGGACGAACTCTCGTTCGACCGGTTTGGGACTCGCATCCCACTTGCTGCCCGGAGTGGGGTTCAGCGGGATGAGATTCACATGGGCCAGCTTGCCGTTCAGAAGCCTGCCGAGCAGGTCGGCGCGCCAGGGCTGATCGTTTACGTCCCTGATCAGGGCGTATTCGATGGAAACCCGGCGGCCGGTCTGTGCCACGTATTCAAACGCGGCATCGAGCACCTCGGCTACCTTCCAACGCTGGTTGACGGGCACAAGCTCATCGCGCAGATCATCATCGGGGGCATGCAGTGACAGCGCAAGAGTCACTGAGAGCTGTTCGGCGATCAACCGGCGCATTGCGGGCACCAAACCCACCGTGGACACCGTGATGTGCCGTTGTGAGAGCCCCAGCCCCTCCGGCGCCGGGGTGGTCAGACGGCGGACCGCCTCGATCACCCGCGGATAGTTGGCCAGCGGCTCGCCCATCCCCATGAAGACCACCCGGGACAGGCGCGGCGGAGAACCGGTGACCTTGCCGGACGCCGCCACGCCGGCCAGATAGACCACCTGGTCCACGATCTCGGCCACCGACAGGTTGCGGGTCAGGCCCTGCTGACCTGTCGCGCAGAACGGGCACGCCATGCCACATCCGGCCTGGCTGGAGACACACGCGGTCACCCGGTCCGGATAACCCATCAGGACGCTCTCGACCAGCGCGCCGTCGTGCAGGCGCCACAGTGTCTTACGGGTCGCACCGTCGTCACACGCCTGCTCCCGGATCGGGGTCAGCAGGGTGGGCATCAGCTCGGCGGCGAGCCGTTCCCGGGTGGCGGCCGGCAGGTCGGTCATCGACGCGGCGTCCCGGACCAGTCGGCCGAAGTAGTGGGTGGAGATCTGCTTGGCCCGGAAGGCGGGTTCACCGAGAGCCGCGATCGCGCTCTTGCGGCCGGCCAGGTCGAGGTCGGCGAGATGGCGCGGCGGCATCGTGGGCCGTCGGCGGCGGGTGATCGTCTCCGCCCCGGACTGCAGGGTGTCGGGCTGATCAGGGCTGATCGGGATGACCGGAAGAATCGTCATGGCGTATCCAGTCTCCCACGTTCGCGGAGTCGGTCGCCCACAGCTAGCTCGGGGCGATGATCGAGAAGAGCAGGTACGCGGCCGGGACGGCGAACAGGATCGAGTCCAGCCGGTCCATCAGGCCGCCGTGACCGGGCAGAAGGTTGCTCATGTCCTTCACCCCGAGGTCCCGCTTGAGCATCGACTCGGCCAGGTCACCGAGGACCGCCACCACCGACATCAGCGCACCGAACAGCAGGCCCCAGTGGACCGGGACCTCCAACAGGAAGAAGAGGAGTGCGGCACTGCCGATAGCGGAAGCGGTCACCGAACCGGCGAAGCCCTCCCAGGACTTCTTCGGGCTGATCTTCGGGGCCATCGGGTGTTTACCGAGGAAGACGCCGGCCGCGTAACCACCGGTGTCCGACAGGATCACGGCGACCAGGGTGCAGATCACCCGAAGGGGGCCGTCGTCCATCTGCGCCAGCAACGCCGCGAAGCTGAGCAGGAACGGGCCGTAGACCGCGATCAGCAGGCTCGGGGTGAAGTCCCGGCGGACCGCAGCGACACCGTCGGCCAGACGCCACAGCGAGGCGGCACCGACCGTGACGATCAGGCCCAGGAGCAGGGCGTCGGGTCCGTCGTACCAGGCCAGGCCGGTCATCAGGGCGCCACCGGCGACAAGCGGGATCAGCGGTGGCCGGACCCCGACGTTCGCCATCGCCCGGGTCATCTCCCAGGCGCCGACCCCGGACGCGACGACCAGCACGGGCAGCAGTGCCAGCGGCTCGATCAGCAGCGCCGCCAGGACCACCAGGCCGAGGCTGAGGCCGACCGCGATGGCGGCGGGCAGGTTACGCCCGGCCCGGCCACCGCCCGGCGGCTTGCGTCCCCGTCCGGCCCGGCGTTTACCTCTGCCACCGGTCTGGCCGGTCTCCTCGTCCGGATTGCCGGGCTCGGTCATCGGGTCCTCTACATCAGGGGCGTACGACATCAGGGCTCGGTCAGGGTCGGGGACGGCACTGCCGCCGAACTCGAGGACAAAACCGAACCCCTACCTGCCGAATGTCAACGTTTACGCCCCTCACAGGAACCGTGCAGAGCGTACTGCAAAGGTGACGTTTGAACAGTGGTCGAGGTGACGGGCAATTTGACTGCTCGTGAATCGGCCCGGCACATCCGTCGGGATGCGCCGGGCCGTCCAGCCGATCAGACCTCGAGCAACTCGGCTTCCTTGTGCTTGAGCAGCTCGTCGACCACCGAGACGTAGCGGTGGGTCAGGTCGTCGAGCTCCTTCTCCGCACGACGGCCCTCGTCCTCACCGGTCTCGCCGTCCTTGACCAGCTTGTCGATCTGGTCCTTGGCCTTGCGGCGCACGTTGCGGATCGCAACCCGGCTGTCCTCGGCCTTGCTGCGGGCCACCTTGATCATCTCGCGGCGCCGCTCCTCCGTCATCTGCGGGAGGTGGATCCGGAGCTGGTTGCCCTCGTTGTTCGGGTTGACCCCGAGGTCCGAGTCGCGGATCGCCCGCTCGATCGGGCCCAACTGCGACGCGTCGTACGGCTTGACCAGGACCATGCGTGGCTCCGGGACACCGACGGAGGCCATCTGCGTCACCGGCGTGGGCGCGCCGTAGTAGTCCACCACGATCTTGGAGAACATCGCGGGAGTGGCCCGGCCGGTCCGGATGGCGGCGAACTCCTCCTTGGCGTGCTCGACCGCGCTGTCCATCTTCTCCTCGGCCTCGAAGAGGGTTTCCTCGATCACCGGCTCTTCTCGCCTCCTTGCTGTCTTCGGTGGTGCGGAATGGGACGGAGCGCCGGCTCAGTAGGCACCTCAGCAGGCGCTTTCAGTCAGCGCCTCAACAGGCGCCTCAGTCAACGCCTCACAGACGCCTCAGCCGGCGGTGATCAGGGTGCCGATCCGCTCACCGGCGCACGCACGCACGATGGTGTCGTCGCCTTCCGCGCCGAAGACCAGCATCGGGAGCTTGTTCTCCTCGCAGAGGCTGAAGGCGGCCTGATCGGCCACCCGCAGGCCCCGCTGGAGCACGCCCTGGAAGGTGATCGTCTCCAGCTTCTGAGCGGTGGGGTCGATCCGGGGGTCGGCGGTGTAGACGCCGTCCACGCCGTTCTTGCTCATCAGCACCATGTCCGCGTGGATCTCCAGCGCGCGCTGCGCGGTGACCGTGTCGGTGGAGAAGTACGGCATACCGGCGCCGGCGCCGAAGATCACGACGCGGCCCTTCTCCAGGTGCCGGATCGCCCGGAGCGGCAGGTACGGCTCGGCGACCTGGGCCATCGTGATCGCCGTCTGCACCCGCGTCTCGATGCCCTCCTTCTCCAGGAAGTCCTGGAGGGCCAGGCAGTTCATCACCGTGCCCAGCATGCCCATGTAGTCGGCCCGGTTACGGTCCATACCGCGCTTCTGCAGCTCTGCGCCGCGGAAGAAGTTGCCGCCACCGACCACCACAGCGACCTGAATACCGCGGCGTGTCACCGTCGCGATCTGTTTCGCCAGCGACTGCACGACGTCGGGCTCGACCCCGACCGCGCCGCCGCCGAACACCTCGCCGGAGAGTTTGAGCAGGACTCGACTCCATCCGCGCTCCGGGGCCTC
>DATMVU010000202.1:0-19397 GCA_035562875.1 Actinoplanes sp.
GTTGAGCTCGCCTCTGTGCCCGCCGGGCTCGGATCTTGGTGGGCCGACCACCGGGTTCGGTGGCCGACCGACCAAGATCCGAGGCGGTCGGGGTGAGGCTGCCGATCCTGGTCAAGCAGCCACCGGCTCCGGTGGCCGACCCACCAAGATCCGAGGCAGCCAGGGTGAACCTACCGATCCTGGTCAAGCAGCCACCGGCTTCGGTGGGTGATCGACCAAGATCTGGGCAAGGAGTGATCAGAAGGAGTGGTCAGCCGGCCAGAGGGATGCGCCCGCTATGGGCTACGCGTCAAGAGCAGAGCCCTGGCACGCCGGCCAGTGCACACAAACCGTGACTGTGATGATCCGGCTCGGCCAGCGGGTGCCGGAGACCGCTCTGGGGTGTGCTGATCAGGCCCGCCCCTGTCCGCCCACCTGCAGGCGTGCGAATGGCCGCTTGGAAGGGAACAGAAACGGCCCGCATCGATTACGATGCGGGCCGATCATTCTGGTAGTCCCGAAGGGATTCGAACCCTCGCTACCGCCTTGAGAGGGCGGCGTCCTAGGCCGCTAGACGACGGGACCAGAACGTACTGCTTTACTTCTACCAGCACTGTCATCCCGGAGGAGGACTGCGCTGGGGTACCAGGACTCGAACCTAGACTGGCTGAACCAGAATCAGCTGGGCTGCCAATTACCCCATACCCCATTTGGCCCGGCTTCCCGCGCCGGAGACAACATTACCTGAGGCCTACCGGGCCGCCAAATCGGGTTACCCAAATAGATCAGCGTGACGATGCGCCCACTCGCTGTAGCTCATCGCCGGGCGCCCGAGCAGTGCGGCAACCGTCGGGTCGGCGGCCTGTGGATGGTCGACGAGCTGGGCCAAGCCGTCGAGGTACCACTGCCCGTACTCCCCCATCAACGACTCGAACAGCTCGACCGCTTCGGCGCCGGCCACCTCGACGTAGGTGAGGTCCCGCCCGAGCCCGGCAGCGAGGGCCGCCACCTTGCCGGGACGGCTGAGCGCTTCCGGGCCGGTCAACTCGTACGTCCGGCCGAGATGCCCGTCGCCGAGCAGCACCCGGGCGGCGACTGCGGCGATGTCCTCCTGGGCGATGGGAGCGTTGACCGCGCCGGGGTACGCGTCCCGCACCACGTCGCCGGCCTGGATCTGGGGCGCCCACAGGGTCGAGTTGATCATGAACTCCCCGGGCTCGAGGTGGGTGAACGGCAGACCGGCCGCTTCCACCGCCCGGGAGACGGCCTGCCAGGTGCTGCCGGCCATGTCGACGACGTGCCGCACTCCGGCCTCGGCCATCTGCCGGCTGATCGCCGGCGCGGTGGTGGGGTCGGGGGCGAGGTAGACCTTGTCGACGTCGCGGAGCGCCTCGTCCGGGAACCGCCGGAGGGAGCCGCGCACCACCTCGACGCCGGGTGGCAGTGCGGCCCGGGCCGGGTCGACGGTGAGCGCCCGCACATGCACGCCCACGGGAGCGGAGGCCAGCAGCTCGTCGACGACCATCCGGCCGACGTTCGCGGTGGCGCCGGTTACCAGGATCCTCATTCTCGTACTCCCTACGGAAACTGTTTCCCGTAGGGTATACGGAATCATGGAGATCTACCCACTGTTGTGGCGGCGCGAAAAGCCGCAAGAGGCACCGAGAACCGGCCGCCCACCCCGGTTCAGCGTCGACACGGTGGTGGCCACGGCGATCCGGATCGCCGACGCGCATGGACTCGAAGCGGCCTCGATGGCCCGGGTCGCGGCCGAGCTGAACGCGGCCACGATGACGCTCTACACCTACGTGCCGTCCCGTGCCGACCTGGTCACGCTGATGGTCGACGAGGTGCTGCGGGAGCGTGATCTGACCGCCGAGGGACTGTCCTGGCGCCAGCGGGTCCAGCTCTTCGCCGACCGTACCCACGCAATGTTCTTGATCCATCCCTGGCTGACCGGGGTGTCACTGGTCCGGCCGCCGCTCGGGCCGGGGACGATGGCGGAGCGGGAGTTCCTGATCGCCACGATGTCCGGGATCGGACTGCCGGTCGGCGAGATCAACCGGGCGGCGGTGTCGGTGACGGCGTACGTCTACGCGTTCGCCCGGGAAGCCGGCGAGGAGAAGAGCGCGGAGAGCGCCAGCGGGCAGTCCACCGAGTCGTGGTGGCATGAGCGCGGCGAGTTCTGGGAGAAGTGGTTCGACGTGGAACGGCACCCGGCGATGACGGCGCTGTGGAACACCGGCGGGTTCGAGGATCAGGACCAGACCGCTTTCCAGTACGGCCTGGCCCTGATCCTGGACGGACTCGAACGATCAGTCGAGTGAGACCACCGGGTTACGCAGCTCACCGATGCCCTGAATGCTGACCGAGACGGTGTCGCCGGGCACGATCTGGCTCACTCCGGCGGGCGTGCCGGTCAGGATGA
Organism: Actinoplanes sp.; assembly: GCA_035562875.1. GTDB lineage: Bacteria > Actinomycetota > Actinomycetes > Mycobacteriales > Micromonosporaceae > Actinoplanes. Next base: position 2,408 of record DATMVU010000202.1, read on the forward strand.
TGTCGCCGGGCAGCAGCGTCATGACGTGCGACACGTACGAGATCAGGCTCGGGATGTCGAAGACCATGTCCTTGGTCCGCCCGATCTGCCGCACCTCCATGTTGCCGGGGTCACGGCCGACCTCACAGCGCACCTCGAGGTCACTGACGTCCAGGTCGGTGACGATCCACGGGCCGATCGGGCAGAACGAGTCGAAACCCTTGGCCCGGGTCCACTGCGGGTCCTTCTTCTGCAGGTCACGGGCGGTCACGTCGTTGCCGATGGTGTAGCCGAAGATGGCCTTCTCGGCACCGGCCCGGTCGACACGACGGGCGCCGGTGGCGCCGATCACGACGGCCAGTTCGGCCTCCTCGTCGACCCGCTCGGTGACGTTCGGGATGCGGATCGCGTCGTTGGGGCCGATCACCGAGGTGGACGGCTTGATGAAGATCAGCGGCTCTTTGGGGACCTCGTTGCCCAGTTCGGCGGCGTGGTCGGCGTAGTTGCGGCCGACCCCGATCACCTTGCTGGAGAAGATCGGGGCGAGCAGGCGGATGTCGGCGAGCGCCCAGCGCTGGCCGGTGAAACGCACCTCGTTGAAGGGGATGCTGTCGATCTCGGCCACCGTCAGTCCGGTGGCTCCGTCGCCTTCGACGACGCCGAACGACACTCCACCAGGGTGGACAAAACGGGCGAAGCGCACGGGTAATCCCATCGTTGATGCGGTGCTTTCTCGCCCTCGAATCTACGCCGGGCGCGCCGGAGCGCCGAGCCGCGGGAACGGCTCCAGGGCGAACACCACTTCCACCGGCACCTCGAAGTAGGCGCTGATCCGCAACGCCAGGTGCAGGCTCGGGCTGAACTCGCCGCGCTCCAGGTAGCCGACCGTCTGGTAGTGCACCCCGAGCGCGTCGGCGAGCTGCCGCCGGGAGATGCCGCGTTCGGCACGCAGCATCGCGATCCGGTTGTAGGTGATCTCCCCGCTAGCCACAAGCTCCCTCAGACGGTCCGTGCCAGCGCCCGCTCACGACGGGCCGCGACCAGCGAGCCGGACTCCCGCCGCGCCATCCGCCGCAACACACCCGGAGCCAGCGCCAGCCCGGCGACCGCCCAGAGCGCCAGCACCCCGGCCGCCGGCCAGAGAGCAGCCGGCCACAGAGTCGCCGGCCCCGAAACGGGCAGGAACGCGGATCGCAGGCCCAACCCTAGCCAGTACATCGGGAAGCTCTGCCCCACACCCTGCAGCCAGCCGGGCAGCGCACTGATCGGGTAGAAGACGCCGGAGATCCCGGTGATCGCCAGAACCGGCAGCATCAGCAGACTCCCGGTCCGGACGCTCTCGAAGAACGAACCCAGCACCGCCCCGACCGGCATCAACGCCAGCAGCCCCAACGGCACCAGCCAGAGCAGGGTCAGCACCGTCCCGAGGTCGAACCGCAGCCCGTCGACCAGGAACGCACCCGGGATCAGCGCCACCGCACAGGTGAACACGCTCGTGCCGGCGACCAGGACGATCCGTCCGATCAGATAGCCGACCATCCCGTTCGGGACGGCCTTTGCCCGGAGCAGTGTGCCGTCCTCCCGATCCATCGTCAGGTACTGCGCCATCGCCAGCAACGCGCCGATCACCAGCAGCATGGCCATCGAACTGACCAGCGAGTACGCCCCGAGAGACAGGTCCGAGCCGGGCACCTTCTCGTCACGGATCAGATACAGCAACTCGACCAGCAGGACCGGGGAGAACGCGTACCCGATCAGATCGCTCGGGGTGGTCATGGTCTGCCGCATCTCGATCAGGCCGCGCGCCACCCCGATCCTGATCAGGCGCCCGCTCATCGTGCCCCCTCCGCATCCCGGACCAGCCGCATGTACGTCTCCTCCAGGCTCGCCCGGCGCACCTCCAGGTCGCCGATCGACTCCCCGTGCTGGCGGAACAGGTCCCGCACGAACCCGGTGGCGTCGGCCGCCGCGTGCACGAACCGCTCGCCGTCCCGGCTCCAGCGCACCTCGGACTCGCCGGCCACCTGCCGGGACAGCTCGTCGGCCGATCCGCTCGCCACGATCCGTCCGGTGGCCAGGATCAGGATGCGGTCGGCGAGCTTCTCCGCTTCGTCCAGGTCATGTGTGGTCAACAGCACCGTCGCCGAGTCCACATCGGTGAGCCGGTGGATCAGGTCGTGGAAGTCACGCCGCGCCTCCGGGTCGAACCCGACCGTCGGCTCGTCGAGGAAGAGCAGGTCGGGCCGCCCGACGATGCCGATCGCGACGTCCAGCCGGCGGCGCTGCCCGCCGGACAGCCGGGCGATCACGGCACCCGCCGACTCGGTGAGCCCGACCAGGTCGAGCAGCTCCGCCACCGGCCACGGCCTCGCGTAGTACGACCCGAGGTGCCGCAGCAGCTCGCCGACCCGCCACTTGCCGTGGTCACGCCAGGACTGCAGGACCACCCCGAGCCGGGAGCGCCAGAGTTCGTCACCGTCGGCCGGGTCGACCCCGAGCACCCGGACGTGGCCGCCGGAGCGCAGCCGGAACCCCTCCAGGATCTCGATCGTGGTGCTCTTGCCCGCACCGTTGGGCCCGAGCAGGGCCACCACCTCGCCGGTCGAGGCTGTGAAGTCGACACCGGCCAGCACTTCTCTGTCCCCGTACCGCATCCGGAGGTCCCGAACCTCGATGACCCGGTCCACCCCCGGCGTGTCGGCCGCGGCTCCCGCGGCCAAAACCGATCCCGTCATGTCGTGGACACTATCAAGTTCGTAGCACATGTACTACACATCAACGTACGTCTTTAGTGTCAAGCGTGGTGGCGGAACTCATTCGCGCCAAACGGTGATCGTGTTGATCGCTTCGGCTAGATACATTGGTGCGATGGGGATCAAGCAGGTGAGGGCACTCACCACCACGCTGCCCTCGGTCACTTGGATTCCCCTCGCCCGGTCGCACTCCGAGCGCGCCGACCAGATGACCGCGGGGCACCGCGCCCGTCGTTCGACGGGTGAGAAACACGCCATCGAGGATTTCCTCTACGACTACTACGGGACCCGTCCGGCGCTGATGCGCCGCTGGCATCCCGGTGTCGGCACCGGCCTGTCCCCGGCCCCCGACGGCCTCGCCGAACACGCCGGCTGGAAGTTCTACATGAGCTTCCCCGACGGCATCGTCACCCTCGACCAGGACGCGTTCATGCACGCCCGGGCCGAGAGTGTGCGTTACATCCACGGCCTGCTCACCGCGACCGCGTCCCGCCCGGTCTTCTCCGGCTGCTTCGGCCTGCACGAGTGGGCGATGGTCTACCGCGACTCGGAGCACCGTCACGAGCTGCCGCTGCGCCTCGGCCAGGACGGCACCGACAAGGTGGTCGAGCAGCACACCATCCGCTGCACCCACTTCGACGCGTTCCGCTTCTTCACCCCCGAGGCGGTCGGCCTCAACCGGCTCCAGCCCACCCGCGCCACCCAGGTCGACCTGGACCAGCCGGGTTGCCTGCACGCCGCGATGGACGTGCACAAGTGGGCGCAGAAGCTGGGCCCCGCCGTCCCCGGCGCCCTGGCCCTGGACTGTTTCGCCCTGGCCGGCGAGATCCGTCTGCTCGACATGCAGGCCAGCCCGTACGACCTGGCCTCCTACGGCCACCCCCCGGTCAAGATCGAAACCCCGGAGGGCAAGGCGGAGTATGTGGCCCGCCAGCGCGAACTGGCCCGCCGGGCCGCCGGCTTGCGCAGCCGGCTGATCCGCGTCTGCGAGGCGCTCCTCGGCCCGGACGCCGCCGCGCAGAATCGCGAGGCGGTCGCCCCTTTCAATCAGCGCTGACGACAGCGCCACCCCAGCTCCCGGTCCCGCTACCCCACCCGGTGGTCCGGACCGCCTGACCCTTTCCGGTCAAAGCCTTTCTGCCGGTACGGACGTCGGCACCCCGACCGCACCACCCCGCCCTGCCTCGTCCCGCCAGGCAGGCGCCGGGTACCGGCCTCCCCCCGACCGCCGGGCCGAATGCGGTGGACCCGGCCACCCCATACCCCACCCGGATCACAAGTCACCACACCAGGCCCCAGCGCGCAACGCGTGGTGACCTGGGGCATCGAATTCGGCCCGGCGGTCGTGGAGGGACCGGCACCACCCGCCCGCCTCGCGGGACGGGGCAGGGCGGGGTGGTGCGGTTGTGGAGCCGACGTCCGTACCGGCAGAGGGGTTCAGGGGGTCAGCAGGTGGGCGCGCATGGAGGTGATCTCGGCGTCGGTGATGCCGATGTCCTTGACGTAGGACTCGACCGAGCCGTGCAGGGTGCGCAGATCGGTCAGGAACAGCTGCATGGCCTCGGCCGGTGAGTCGAACATGTGCTCGTTGCCCTGGATCGTCTCGGGGCTGTTGAGCAGCAGGTATTCGGTAAGTGGGCGCATCGCCGCGGTGGTCAGGGCGTAGTCGGCGGTGATGTCGTCATCGGACACGCCGAGCAGGGACAGGGTGAGGGCGCAGACCGTGCCGGTGCGATCTTTTCCGGCCATGCAGTGGACGACGACGGGTGCTGCGACCGGGTCGGCGATGAGGCGGAGCGAGTCGGCGATGCCGTCCCGGCCGTCTTCGGCGAAGTTGAGGTAACGGTCGGCGAGCCAGCGTTCGTGGACGATCTCGGCGGGGTGGTCGACTTCTTCCCAGTCGACGTGTTTGAGGACCAGATTGCGATAGTCGACGCCGTAGTGCTCGGCGACCCGGCCGAATTTCTCCACCTCCTGTTCGCGGCGCAGGTCGATGACCGTGCGGATGCCGAGGGCGGTGAACGCGGCGGCGTCCTGTTCGCGGATCCGGTGCAGCGAGTCGGCCCGGAACAGCCGGCGCCAGCGCACCCGGCGACCGTCGAGACCTGCGTATCCGCCGACGTCCCGGAAGTTGTAGGCCTTGGTGAAGGAGAGATTGCGTGAATAAGATTCGGCCACCACGTCCCCCAACCTAACCGGCCGGGACGGTCACCTCACTGGTCGAATTCGTCACTCTCGGCGTCTCAGCAGATGGATTTCCGGCTCCCAGCCGGTGGTTGCGTGGCATGCTTCGGGGCGTGACCCACTCCGTGCTGATTATTCGCACCTAGCGCGCCGGCTGACTTCTCGCCGACGCGCAGACCTCCCGCATCCGCGGGGGGTCTTTTTGTTGTGGTGGGTGACCGATCGAAAGGACTTCCCGGATGAACTACCAGGTGTTCGACACGACGCTGCGTGACGGCGGGCAGCGTGAGGGAATCAGCTACACGGTTGCCGACAAACTCGCGGTCGCGCGCCTGTTGGACGAGTTCGGTGTGGGTTTCATCGAGGGCGGCTGGCCGGGCGCGATGCCCAAGGACACCGAGTTCTTCGAACGTGCGAAGACCGAGCTCGATCTCAAGAACGCCGTACTGGTCGCTTTCGGCGCCACTCGCAAAGCCGGTGTGGACGTCGCGTCGGATCCGCAGGTAAAGGCGCTCATCGATGCCGGTACGCCGGTGGTCTGCGTGGTGGCCAAATCTGACATCCGGCATGTGGAGCGGGCGCTGCGGACCACCGGCGACGAGAACCTGAACATGGTCCGGGACACCGTGCGGCATCTGGTGGCCAGTGGAAAACGGGCTTTCGTCGATTGTGAGCACTTCTTCGACGGGTTCCGGCACGATCCCGCATACACCGCCTCCGTGGTGAAAGCCGCGTTCGAGGCCGGCGCCGAGCGGGTGATCATGTGTGACACCAACGGCGGCATGCTCCCGTCGATGATCACGTCGGCAGTCAAGCAGGTCACCGAACTCACCGGCGCCGGCGCCGACAAACTGGGCATCCACTGCCAGAACGACACGGCCTGTGCCGTCGCGAACACCATCGCCGCCGTCGAGGCGGGTGTCCAGCACTTCCAGTGCACCGCCAACGGGTACGGCGAACGCCCCGGCAACGCCGACTTGTTCGCCGTCGTCAGCAACCTGCAACTCAAGCTCGGGCTGAAAGTCCTACCGGACGGATGCCTGGAGAAGGCGACCCGGATCTCCTCCGCGCTCGCCGAGATCGCGAACATCGCCCCCGACACCCACCAGGCCTATGTCGGGGCCGCCGCTTTCGCCCACAAGGCGGGGCTGCACGCGAGCGCGATCAAAGTGGATCCGCTGCTCTACAACCACGTCGACCCGTCGGTGGTGGGCAACGACATGCGGATCCTGGTGACCGAGATGGCCGGCCGGGCCAGCATCGAGCTCAAGAGCCGCGAGCTCGGGCTGGATCTGGCCGGCCATCCGGACACGCTCACCGCCGTCACCCGCAAGGTGAAGGACCTGGAGGCGACCGGGTGGTCGTTCGAGGCCGCCGACGCGTCGTTCGAACTGCTCGTCCGCAGTGAACTGCCCGGGGCCGACCTGGTCCGGCCGTTCACGCTGGAGTCGTACCGGGTGCTCGTCGAGCACCGTGAGGACGGCAAGGTGATCTCCGAGGCGACGGTCAAGGTGCGCGTCGCCGGCGAACGGGTGATCGCCACGGCCGAGGGGAACGGCCCGGTCAACGCCTTGGACGAGGCGCTGCGCGGTGCCCTCCAGAACCACTACCCGCAGCTCAAGACGTTCGAGCTGACCGACTTCAAGGTTCGGATCCTGGAGGGCAGCCACGGCACCAACGCGATCACCCGGGTGCTGCTGGACACCGGCGACCACAACCGGGACTGGACCACCGTCGGGGTGCACGAGAACATCGTCGAGGCCAGCTGGACCGCGCTGGTGGATTCGCTGACCTACGGGTTGGCTCGCGCTTCCTGACGGATCTGCTCGATCAACTCCGCCGGGGGCATCGGCTGCTGCTCGCCGTTGCGGCGTCGGAGCGAGACGTCTCTCGCTCCGACGACCGCGACGTACGGACATTTTCGGCTTTTTCGGATTCGTGCACCCAGTGAGCCGTCGTAGTGGATCTCTACCCGTAGACCAGCTGCTGCCGCCGCCAACTCCCGCGCTGCGGCGTCCTGATCCGGGCCGACCGGCAGGATCACCAGCTGGACCGGGGCGTACCAGGCCGGAAAAGCACCCTGATGCACCTCGATCAGGTGCCCGAAGAGGCGTTCCATCGAGCCGACCAGACTGCGGTGCACCATCACCGGCCGCTTCCGGGAGCCGTCGGCGTCCACGTACTCCAGTTCGAACTGCTCCGGCTGGTGGTAGTCGATCTGGACGGTGGCGAGGGTCCACTCCCGGCCGGACGGATCCTGCACCTGCACGTCGATCTTCGGCCCGTAGAAGGCGGCCTCCCCCGGAACCTCCCGCACGTCGTCGGGGAGGGCCGCCCGCAACAACCTCTCCGCCCGGGCCCACGACTCGTCGTCGCCGCCGTACTTCTTCCCCGGCCCGCGCAGCGACAGCTGGTAGGAGACCGGACCCATGCCCAACGCGGCGTGCGCCTGCCGCATCAGGTCCAGCACCCCGGCCACCTCGGCGCTCGCCTGATCCTCGGCACAGAAGATGTGCGCATCGTTGAGCTGCATCGACCGCACCCGGGACAACCCGCCGAGCACACCCGAACGTTCCGCGCGATACATCTGGCCCAGCTCGGCGACCCGCAACGGCAATGCGCGGTACGAGCGGCCCCGCGACCGGAAGATCAGCGCGTGATGCGGGCACAGACTGGGCCGCAGCACCAACTCGTCGTCACCGACCCGCATCGGCGGGAACATGTCGTCGGCGAAATTGCGCCAGTGACCGGACATCTCGTACATCCGGCGTTTCCCCAGCGCCGGCGAGTACACGTGCTGATAGCCGGCGCGGCGCTCCAGTTCGTACAGGTAGGACTCGACCTCGTGGCGGGCCGCGGCCCCGGCCGGCAGCCAGAACGGCAGACCGGCCCCGATCAACGGGTCGGAGTCGAAGAGGTCCAGCTCACGGCCGAGCCGACGGTGATCTACTGCCTGTTGCATCGTGGGTCTCCTCTGCGAAAGGGACCCCGGACGACAAAGCCCCGGGCATGTCGCCCGGGGCCGTCAGCTCAATGCCGCATGACGCCGGGTCTGTCCGGCGTAGTCGTCATCGAGCGAGGCATCATGCACACGATGCTAGGCAGCCGGCTCCCGCGCGGCCAGCCATTTATCGTTCAGCAGCTGGTACAGATAGTGGTCCTGCCACTCCCCCGCGATCCGCAGATAACCGGGGGCGAGCCCGAAACGCTGAAAACCATTACGTTCCAGAACCCGCTGCGATCGTACGTTGTGAACAAGCGTCCCCGCCTCGACACGATGCAGGCCATAGGTGGTGAACGCGGCCTCGACCACGGCGGCCACCGCGGCGCTCGCCACCCCGCGACCGGCCACGTCGGCGGCCACCCAGTAGCCGACACTGGCCGACTGGAACGCGCCGTGCACCACGTTGTTCAGGTTCACCCGGCCGATGATCCGGCCGTCCTCGACGATCGCGTGCGGCAGACTCGTCCCGGTGCGCAGTACGTCCGAGATCAGCCGCCACTGCCCGTCGGCGGTGTAGTAGCTCTCGTCACGCACCGGGTCCCACGGCGCCAGATGCTCCCGGTTCGCGGCGATCAGGGCGGCGATCTCGGTCGCGTCCGCCGGGCTGATCAGACGGATCCCGATCATGCGGCGGGCACCGTGAGCAGCGCGGTCAAGGCGTGGTGGTCGGACTTCTCAAGCACGTGCACCTGAAAATCCTGCACCCCGATCCGCTTGTCGGCAAGAACATGATCGATGGTCACCGGGGGGATCGGATCACCGTCGTACGGGCCCCACGTCCCCGACCAGCCCTTACCGAGCGTGTCGGCGGCGTCCCGGTAGCCGGAGGCGATCAGGTCCCGCAACGGCTTGTGGTCGAGCGTCGCGTTGAAGTCACCCATCAGGATCTTCGGTACGCCACCCCCAGCCGGCACCTGATCACGCAGATCTGCCGACCAGCCCGGCACCGTGTCCAGACTCGCCGGGGCGAGCGGATGCACCGACTCGACGTAGACGTCACCCGCGCCCGGCACCTGCACCGTCGCGTGCGCCTGCTGAAAACCGCCGTCGTTACGCCGGGCCGCCTGCTCGGCGAACGGAAACTTCGAATACAGGCCGGAACCGCTCGCACCGTACTCCGGCGCCAACTGATTGAACGGCAACAACGCGTCCAAGCCGGCCGCCTTCAACGCGGTCTCGCCAAGCGGGGTGAACTCCTGCACCGCCAGCACGTCGATCCGGTTCTCCCGGACCAGGCGCACCAGCTCACTCGGGTCGGCGCCGCTGAACAGCAGGTTCGCCGTCATCACCCGCAACTCGACACCCGCGGCCGGGCCCTTGTCCGAGTCGGCGAGCGCTCGCGGGACCACGGCCATCCCGAACCCGAGGGCGATCAGCGCCGCCGTCGCGGCCGCGGCCCAGCGCCGGGAGACGAGCGCTACCAGCATCGGGATCAGCGACCAGAGCGCCACGTACGGCGTGAAGGCCAGCAACTGCACCGCCGGGCCCGCCTCCCAGCCGAGGGTGCGGCCCAGCAGCCAGATCGCCGCCGGAACAACCGACAGCCAGATCAGAACAGTCCAGACGATCCGCCGACGCCGAACCGGCCGCGTCACGGAAGGCGCCTCGGTGATGGTCATGGCCGCGACGTTATCCGGCCCCTGCTACCCACCATCGCCGAACGCGTCCCACGTCACATCACCCGAACCCGTTCTGGCCCCGCCCAGCTCATCGCCGCCGCCTCGCCGCCGCCCTCACTTCCGCTCGTGCGGAACCGCGCTGGATTCCCTCACGCGGGACGCCCCGGTTTCTGAAACGCGGGGACATGCCGGCTCCTGACACGCGGGGCGCCCTGGCCCATGAAACGCGGGGACGTGCTGGAGATGGCGCCGGCCCGGGTGGCTCGTCGTTGAGTTCGCCCGGGCCGATGCCGGCGGCCTGTCGGCAGGCCGCGCCCGGTCCGCATGCGTGCATTCCACTGTCGCCGCGCGGACCGGCCCTACAAGCGTAGCGCTAGTTGACCCACGTGTGGTGGTCTCGCGACAGGGTGCACGACGCACTCGCACACCCTGTCCGACGGTCAGATCTCGGCGTCCGCCAGCTCACCGAACTCGGCGAGTTCCTCCCGGATCACCGCACCGTCACCCTCCACCACCAGGGTGAGTCTGTCGACGGCCAGATGCCGGGCCGCCGCTGCGGACACCGTCTCCACAGTCGCCTCCAGGTAGTCCCGGCGCAGCGTCTCGTAGTAGTCGTCCGGCAGCCCGTGCACCACCAGCGTGGCCAGCGCACCCGCGATCGCCCCCGGCGTCTGCATCTCCACCGACAGCTGCCCGGCCCGCCACGACCGGGCCACCTCCAGCTCCGCCTCGGTGACCCCCTCAGCCTGGGTGCGCTCGATCTCGCCGAGCGTGTCCCGGATCGCCGGCGCGGTGACAGCGGTCTGCACCCCGGCCGCCACCTCGAACCGGCCGGTCCGGCGGGACATGGCGTACGAACCGCGGATCCCGTACGTGTATCCCTTCACCTCCCGGATCAGGTGATTGAGACGGGACGTGAACGCCCCGCCCAGCACCGTCGCGGCAAGCGTCATCGGCACGTAGTCGGCGGTGGCCCGCTCCGGAGCCCGGTGCCCGAGCCGCAACGTCGACTGCACCGAACCGGGCCGGTCCACCAGGATCGTCCGGCGGGCCGCCGGCAGTGCCACAGCGAGCGGGCCGCTCGGCTCCAGCGGCTCCCCGGACGTGCCGGCGAACGCGGCCTCGGCCAGCGCACCCAGATCGAGCGCGTCCAGGTCGCCGGCGACCAGCAGCACACCCGGCCGCAGCAGCCACGACTCGTGGAAGGCGAGCACGTCCTCGACGGTGACCGCAGCCACCGAGGCCGGGTCGCCGTGCAGCGGCCGCCGGTACCGCCCGTCGGCGCCGAACAGGTCGGCACGCAGCGCGGCATCGGCGCGGGGGCCGGGCTGGGCCCAGTCCATCCGCAGGGCGGTCACCTCGTCGTCGCGCACCCGGGTGACGTCGGCCGGGTCCAGCCTCGGGGTGCGGGTGGCCTCGGCGGCCAGTCGCACGGCACCGGCCAGCAGCGGGCCGGGCGCCGACACCCCGATGCGGAAGGCGTCCCAGTCGACCGACGGGGACAGTTCCGCGCCGAGTCCTTCGAGTGCCAGCGCGTACGCCGCCGAATCCCGCTGCTTCGTCCCCTCCTCCAGCGACTTGGCGAGCACCGTGGCGGTGCCCTCCCGCCCGCCGGTCTCCCGGGCCGCGCCCGCGTCCAGCAGCAGGACGGCACTGGCCAGGATCTGCCCGGGCAGGTGGGCGGCGATCACCGTGCCACCGTGCGCGGCGATCCGGCGGACCTGGGGGAACGCGTAGGGCCGGGCCGCTCCGGGCCCCGGCCGGGTGGTGATCAGAGTCATGCGGAAACGCCTTCCCCGGTCGTCTCGTCCTTCTGTTCCGGAACGTAGGTGAGCGTCACCCGGGACTCGGGGCGCAGCACCTCACGAGCCGCCTCGGTGACCTCCTCCGCGGTGACCGCCAGCCACTTCGGCAGCCGGTCGGCGGCGGTGGCCGGGTCACCGAACTGGGTGGCATACCGCCCCAGCAGGTCGGCACGGCCGCCGGCTGTGGAGACGCCCCGCCACCAGGCGGTGGTCAGCAGGGCCTTGGCCCGGTCCAGTTCCTCGGTGGTCACCGGCTCGTCGATCAGGCTCTGCACCACCTCGGCCAGGCCCGCCTCCAGCGTCTCGAGGGAGACGCCGTCCTTCGCGGTGGCCGTGATGATCAGCGGAGCCGGGGCGTGCGCCAGATCCACCCCGTACGACCCGATGTAGTCCGGCTGCGCGATCCGGGAACCGTCGGCCAGACGCTGGTAGAGGCGGCTGCCCCGGCCGTTGCCGAGGACCGTGGCGAGCACGGTGATCGTGTCGTACCCGGCGGTACCGAACGGGTAGGTCCGGTATGACAGGTAGATGCGCGGAGCCGGAACCGCTGCGGTGACCGTCTCCCGGACCGCCTCGGTGGCCGGGATCGGCAGGGAACCGTCCGGCGCAGACGGGATGTCCGGCACCGTCGCGATCGACCCGAAATACTTCTCCGCCAGGACGAACACCTCGGCCGCACGGACATCGCCGACCACTGTCAGCACCGCGTTGTTCGGCGCGTAGTACTGCTCGTGGAACGCCTTGAAAGTGTCCAGACCGGCCGCGTTCAGGTCTTCCATCGACCCGATCGTGGCGTGATGGTACGGGTGGCCCGGCGGGTAGAGCAGCGGCAGCAGACGGAGCCAGGCGTCACCGTAGGGGACGTTCTCGTAGCGCTGGCGGCGCTCGTTCTTCACGACCTCGCGCTGATTGTCCAGCGTCTCCTGGGTGAGCGCCGGGACCAGAGCGCCCATCCGGTCCGCCTCCAGCCAGAGGGCCAGCTCCAGATGCTCGGACGGCATGGTCTCGAAGTAGTTCGTCCGGTCCGGGTTCGTCGTCGCGTTCAGCGAGCCGCCGTTGCCCTGCACCAGTTTCATGTGCTCGGTCTTCTTCACGTGCTGCGAGCCCTCGAACATCAGGTGCTCGAACAGGTGCGCGAAGCCGGTCTGGCCGGCCGGCTCGTGGCGGGAGCCGACGTCATACCACAGGTTGACGCAGACGACGGGTGCCGTGCGGTCCTCGCTGACGACGACGCGCAGACCATTGGCCAGCTGGGCGGTTTCGATGGGCCACGGATAGCCGGTCGTGGCGACCGGTGCGGTTGGTGACGTCACCCGAGCAATCATGCCCTGTCCGGCACGATTCCGGCGCGGCTGCGCCCACGCCTGTGGATAACCGCGTGGCGCTTGATCGGTCCGGGTGGAATCCTGGGCGACATGCTTGAGGACGTACGGGTGAACGACCGCCTGACCATCCCGGCGGCCGAACTCTCGTGGCGTTTCTCCCGCGCGAGCGGCCCCGGTGGTCAGGGCGTCAACACGACCGATTCCCGAGTCGAGCTGTCCTGGGACGTGCTCGGCTCCGACCTGCTACCACCGTTCCTGAAGGAGCGGGCCGCCGAACGCCTGGGCACCCGCCTGGTCAACGGCGTGATCACCCTCACCGCCGCCGAACACCGCTCCCAGCTCCGCAACCGCGAAGCCGCCGCGGCCCGCCTGGCGGCCCTGATCGCCGGAGCGGTCGCCGTCCCACCGAAGGCCCGCCGAGCTACGAAGCCGAGCCGCGGCTCGGTGGAGCGCCGCATCGCCGAGAAGAAGCGCCGCAGCCAGACCAAACGCAACCGCCGCCCGGACCACGACTGACCGCCCACGGATTTCGATCACTCGATGGAATGAAAAGCGCGAGACTATAGGTCTGAGACTACCTGATACGGAGCTAGTCGCTGTACGTTTCCGGCCATGCCCTCACAAACTCATGAGGCTCTGGTCTCGATGTTCCGCGACCGGCCCTCGCTAGCTGCGGATCTGCTCGTCGAGCCGCTTCGCAGTGGTCTACCGGAGTTCGACGAGGCCGTCTTCGACTCGGCCGAACTCAACGACATCAAACCCACGGAACGGCACGCCGACGCAGTCGTCACGTTTCGCTGCGAAGGCGTCAAGGTACTGGCGGTCGTGATCGAAGTGCAGCTCCGTGCCGACCCCAAGAAAGAATGGACCTGGCCGGCTTATGTAGCCACCCTGCGTGACCGCGCGCGCTGCGACGTGGCCCTTCTGGTGATCTGCCCGGACGAGAAGGTGGCAGCCTGGGCCAAGAAGCCCATCCGCCTTGGCACGCCTGGATCCATGGTGACGCCGCTGGCCGTCGGACCGGGACAGACGCCCTACGTCAGAGATCCCGAGGACGCCCGGGAACACCCGGAACTAACCGTGCTCTCCACCATCGCCCACGCCGATGATCCCGATGCTGACCAGCGGTTCGAGGCGTACTTCGTGGCCCTCGGCACGTTCGGCACGGACCGCTCGATTATCTACCATGACCTGGTGCTCACCTTGTTGCCGACCGCGACCCGCAAGCATTTGGAGGAGTACATGATGACCGCCGAACACAACTACACGAGTGAGTGGGCGCGCCGCCTGATCGCCGAGGGGGAGATCACCGGCCACGCCAAGTCCGTGATCGCACTCCTCTCCAAGAGAGGAGTCGAAGTCTCTGACGAAGCGCGGGCGGTGCTCATCGCTTGCAAGGACGAGGATCAACTCATTGAGTGGCTGCACTCGGCGGCAACCGCTGAACGAGTCGAGGACCTGGGCGGAGCGCTCGGCGGCCAGCAGTGACGTAGCGGCCGCCACAGCCCCGCCTGGAGGGGGACCCGCTGAGCGGGCTACTCAACACGGCATGGCGATACACCATTGGCCGGAGCGAACAGGCGCCGAGTGCGGGTGCCCGCAAGGGGACGCTTCCGCCCGGCGGTCGCGGGGTGACCGTTAGGGGCCGCATCGCTCGCGTGGCGAAACGGTACGGGTGAGTGCGTTTGTGGACCACCCACCCGTACCGGCAAATGGGTTTTAAAGGACCCGGTGAACCCAGCCGAAGGGGTCTTCCGCGCGGCCCCGCTGGATGTCGACAAGCTCCTGGCGGATGGCCATGGTGACCTCGCCGGGGCCACCGTCACCGTTGGTGAAGTCGCCGGCCTCGCTCTTGATCACACCGATCGGGGTGATCACCGCTGCGGTGCCGCAGGCGAACGCCTCGCGGACCCGGCCGGAGGCCACGCCCTCGCGCCACTCGTCCAGGCTGATCGGGCGTTCCTCGACGCGGCGGCCGGCCTTCTGAGCCAGCTTGATGACCGAGTCGCGGGTGATGCCGGGCAGGATGGTGCCGGTGAGCGGCGGGGTGACCAGGGTGCCGTCGTCGAGGACCAGGAAGACGTTCATCCCGCCCAGCTCGTCGATGTACTTCCGTTCCACCGCGTCCAGGTAGACGACCTGGTCGCAGCCGTGTTCGGCGGCTTCGGCCTGTGCCGACAGGCCGGCCGCGTAGTTGCCGCCGCACTTGGCCGCGCCGGTGCCGCCGGGGGCTGCGCGGGTGAAGTCGGGGGACACCCAGATCGACACCGGCTTGATGCCGCCGGAGAAGTACGGGCCGACCGGTGAGGCGATCACCAGGTACAGATATTCCGTCGCGGGGCGGACGCCGAGGAAGACCTCGCTGGCGTACGCGAACGGGCGCAGGTAGAGGCTGCCCTCGGGGTCGGACGGGATCCAGCTCCGGTCGATCGAGATGATCTCGTGCAGGGACTGGAGGAACGTCTCGACCGGCAGGGCCGGCATCGCCATCCGGGCAGCGGACTGGTTGAAGCGGGCCGCGTTGGCGTCCGGGCGGAACATGGCCACACCGCCGTCGGGCAGTGTGTACGCCTTCAGACCCTCGAAGATCTCCTGGGCGTAGTGCAGGACGGCGCTGGCCGGGTCCATCGGGATCGGCGCGCGGGCCGCGACCAGAGGCTCGTACCAGCCTTTGCCGTCGGCGTATCGCACGGTGACCATGTGATCGGTGAAGATCCGGCCGAATCCGGGGTTGGCCAGCAGGGCGGCGCGGTCCGCGTCGCTGACGGGTGCCGGGTTCGGACGGATCTCGAAATCGAGGTTGTCACCACCGCTCATGGCAAGTGGACCTGCTTTCTGCAGAAAGAATTCAAGTATGCGGGGGCACCCTGGGTGCCCAAGAATTTACCCCGAAACGGCCGGGGTAACGAAGCCCCGAAGGGCGGGTGGCGGGTAACCGCTCAGACGGCGGCGGCGACGCGGTCGCCGACCTCGGCGGTACGCAGCGGCGCGCCCGGAGCCCGGGACGCGACCTCGGCCGCGACCGCCTCGGTTACTCGCCCGGCCGCGTCGTGCTGGCCCAGGTGCTCCAGCAGCAGGGCCGCGGAGAGGATGGCGGCGGCCGGGTCGGCGATGCCCTGGCCCGCGATGTCGGGGGCGGAGCCGTGCACCGGCTCGAAGGTCGACGGGTAGATCCGCTCCGGGTTGACCGAGCCGCTGGCGGCCATGCCGATGCCGCCGGTCACCGCCGCGGCGATGTCGGTGAGGATGTCACCGAAGAGGTTGTCGGTCACCACCACGTCGAACCGCTGCGGGTTGCTGACCATGAACATGCTGGCGGCGTCGATGTGCTGGTATTCGGTGGTGATGCCGGGGAACTCCGCGGCGACCGCGGCGAAGGTGCGCGCCCACAGGCTGCCGGCCTTGGTCAGCACGTTGGTCTTGTGGACCAGGGTGACGTGGTGGCGGTCGCGGCGCTGAGCGCGGGCGAACGCGTCCCGGACGACCCGCTCGACACCGTGCCGGGTGTTCAGGCTCTCCTCGGTGGCGATCTCGGCGGGGGTGTCCTTGTGCAGGACGCCACCGGCGCCGACGTAGAGGCCCTCGGTGCCCTCGCGGACCACGACCATGTCGATCTCACCGGGCTTGACGCCGGCGAGCGGGCTGGTGGTGCCGGGCCACAGCTTCGACGGGCGCAGGTTCACATACTGGTCGAAGTCGAAGCGGAGCTTCAGCAGCAGGCCGCGCTCCAGCACGCCCGGCGGGACGCTCGGGTCGCCGATGGCACCCAGCAGGATGGCGTCGTGGCCGGCCAGCTCGTCCTGAACCGCCTGCGGGAGGACCTCACCGGTGCGGTTGTAGAGACGGGCGCCGAGGTCGTACTCGTGATAGTCGACTCCAGGGAGGACGGCGTCGATGACCTTGCGGGCCTGCGCGGTCACTTCGGTTCCGATGCCGTCGCCGCCGACAACCGCGATCCGCGCCACGCTCACGATGCACTCCCTACGTCCTGGTAAACCTCGGTCAGGTTACCCGCCTGTCCCGCTCCATGGATGCGGCGTCCCACTAGGTGAACGGCGAACAGCCCCCGGACCGCGGCAAACGGTCACGGGGGCTGAAGCGACGAGAAGTCCCGCCGGGATGCGACCGCGAGCCCCGGGGACGGACGACATCACCCGAAGACGTGCCCGTTCGGAACACGCGGCTGAGACAACGCTAGCGATGCGGACGGAACACATGCAAGGCGCGCGCCCGCGTGTCGCGCATCCAGTTGGTCGCGTACGCCCGACGGTGATGGCACCATGCGCCGGTGAGTTTCGACCTTGTGGTGTGGGCCATGGCC
>DATMVU010000203.1:0-6580 GCA_035562875.1 Actinoplanes sp.
CCGTCGAATCGCCGTTCGAGCACCATGATCTGGTGCCGCAAGGCCAGGATCTCAGCGTCCATGTCACGGTCGCTCATCGGCAACAGCCGCAGTAGGGCCAGAGCGTTGGTCACACCGAGATAGGCCAGTCGCAGCAACACAACCAGATCATCCTCGCGGAACACTCTATATCGAGCATCGCCGAGGTCCGGTCACTGAATCCCGCCCTCGGGTCAGGCACACGCGCCGATGATCGAGATGGCTTTGGCCAGGGTGGATGAGGTTTCGGCATCCGCAGCGTCGGCGCGGGTGACGCGAGCCGGTCACCGGCGCCGACGGGGGTGTTACGGCTTCAGCAGGATCTTGCCGTTGCGGCCGGGGGCGAAGTTCGCCTTGCTGGCCGTCTGGATGTCGGCGAAGGAGTGGACCGCCTCCACCGGGAGGGTCATGGTGCCGTCGAGGATGCGGGCGATCAGCTCGGCCATCAGGCGCTTGCGGTGCTCGGTGGACATGGTCTTGCTGACCTGGGCGCCCCAGAAGCCCTTCACCGTCAGGTCCTTGAAGATGATCGCGCCGGAGCTCAGCTCCATGGCCGGCGACGCCATCGCGCCGAAGACGACAAGGGTGCCCTGCTCGGCGAGCAGGGACAACACGTCACCGGCTGCCTTGCCGCCGACCGATTCCACCCCGACCCGTACCGGTGCGCCGCCGGTGATCTCCTGCACCCGTTCCCGCCAGGTGTCGGAGTCGGTCGCCACGATGCCGGTGATGCCGTGGGCGGCCAGCTCCGCCACGCCTTCCTGGCGGCGGACGAGACCGACCACGTTCACGCCGCGCGGGGCGGCGAGCTGCGCGACCAGGCGGCCGACCGCTCCGTTGGCGGCGTTCTGCACCAGCCAGTCGCCCTCCTGCAAGTCCAGGGAGTCGAGCAGGCTCAGTGCGGAGAACGGCATGGCGACCAGCTGGGCGGCCATCTCGTCCGGGATCGCCTCGGGGATCGGGATCATCCGGGCCGCCGGGGCGACGACGAACTCGGCCCAGACGCCGAAAACGCTGCTCGCTACGACCCGCTGGCCGACTTGCAGCCCCTCGACGCCGTCGCCGAGCGCGTCGATGACGCCGACCGCCTCGGTTCCAGCCCTGGCGGGCAGTTCGGGCTTGAAGCCGTAGGTGCCTCTCACCGTCCACAGGTCGTGGTTGTGCACGGCCGCGAGCAGCGTGCGGACGCGGACCTCACCGGGACCGGGTTCCGGGGTGGGAACTTCTTCGACGGTGAGGACCTCGGACGGGTCACCGAATTCGTGGTGTACGACAGCGCGCATGACTTACTCAGCTTTCCGTTCAGGAACGAATACGTTGGCGAACACTTGGGCCAGATCCTCGGCGGCGGTGTTCGGGGTGGGCTCCGGGCCGTACGATGCGGCCATCTGCCGGGTGATCACCCACATCACGCCGGCGCCCAGGAAATCCCAGAACACGTCGTCGCGTCCGGCCCATTCCTGGAGCAGCGGCTCGCTCCGCAGGCGCCGGGAGGTGAAGGCGACCAGTCCGGCGTAGAACGCGGGACCACCGGCACTGGTGTTGACCCGGCAGTAGAAGAGCGCATGCTCCTGCATCCGGTCGACGATCACGGCGAGCGCGGGGACGAACGCCTCCCGCAGCCCCGCCGACGCCTCCGGCGGCGGCTCGAGACCGGCGAAGATCCGCTCGTGGAACGCCAGCCCGGCAGCCGTAAACACGGCTCCGAGGTCGGCGAAGTGCTGGTAGAACGTCGGTCGGCTCATCCCGGCCGTCTCCACCACGTCCTTGATCGAGATCTCGGACGCCGCCCGCTCCAACAGCAGCGCGGTCGCCGCAGCAACCAGGGCGTTCCGCGACCGCACCGCCATTGGATTCTTACTCATGTAAAAACTCTAACATATGTAAAAGCTACTGTGTGTGACGTGGCTGACGTCGCTTGCTCTCCATCCCGGCAAGGACAATGCCCAGCGACTCGTCGATCTCACATGAGGAAATCGACGCAGGTTCTACAGGCCGCCAGCGGGCCGGAGGCCTACCCTGTTGCGACCAGCTTCCTTCACGGCGTACAGACCCTCACCGGCTCGGCGTGGCTATGACGGTTGTATTCGGTTCTGGTTCTGACCCCAATCTCGTGATCGCATCTGACCCCGGTGGCTCTGATCAGCGGCTGAGTAGGACGCGTTTGCGGAGCAGATCGAACCCGGCTCGGCCGTGCATCTGCCTTCCAAGGGTTTTGATCCGGTTCACGTCGCTCGACCGCGTCAGAGCAATGCACGGCGGCCCGCCGCCCCGATGGGCCGCACCTCGCCCGGCCACCCGCTGCGACGGGCCGGGCATCATGTCCGGATGAATGTGCCGCCCGCGCTCGAACTGGTCACCGGCCTCATTCCGTTCCCGGATCCACCACCCGGGGTGACCTGCTGGAGCGGCCGTCTGCGGGATCACCCGGCAGTGTCGGTGACGGTCATCCTGGACACCGAACCGGTCGACGCCCTCGACCCCGGGTTCATCGACCGGATCTGCGCCGGCCAAGAGCGACTGCTCGCCGTGGCCGCCCGCACGGCCGGGCTGGACGACGACGAGACGGCCCGCTGGGACCCGAACTGACCTTCCGGTCCGGGCACGCCTGGGAGGTCCGATTCACCGAAGCCCCTGCCCCGACCGAACTCGGCCTCCGCGTCGTCCTCGACGGCGAAACCGTGACCGAGGTGGACGACATGTCCGACTGGGACTATCGACCCGTGGTGACCTCGAACTCGCTCACACCCGGACACGTCACGATCCCGTCCGGCGCTCCCACCCTGGTCTCGCCGGGCCGGACGTGACGGTGGCAATGAGGATCCATCCCCTGTAGACGTACAAGAGTCGATGTTTTCTTCTCGGAAGAGGTTGTCGTCTTGACTCGACTCGGCACGGGAGCACTGGCACTTCTCATGGCGGGCATCGTCGCCACACCCTCCGCCGTCGCATCGCCCGCCGTTGCGGGCTCCGGGAGCCGCGACTGTTTCGACACCGCGGCACCGGTCACGCCGGAGGAGGCGCGGCTGACCGGGGCGGAGGTCCCGGGCGCGCTGATCGAAGCCGGGGGATTCACCCGTTTCCCGGCCGAGCTGCGCGCCACCCTCTGCTCGGCACGATCCTATGCCGCAGCGAGAGACCAGCTCAAACGCGAAGGGGCGAGGCTGTGGAAAACCGCTGTCGCCCGCGCACAGGGCAGGATCCAGATGGGGGACATCGAGCGGTACGACGATCGGCCGCTCTACTGGACCCGGCTGACCGGCACCCGGGACATCCGGCAGTGGACGCCCCGGTTCCCGGTCACCGCGGTCGAGCGTGCCGAACTCGTCGAAGTCTATGAGTACGCAGCCCGCGGCCTGACCTCGACCGCTTTCCGTCCGGGCGTCACCCGGGTGCTGGTCAGCGGCTTCGACCCGTATCAGTTGGGTGCCGAGATCCGCCGATCCAACCCGTCCGGTGGCGCCGCGCTCCAGCTCGACGGGGCCGTGTTCAGCGAGGGTGGGCGTACCGTGCAGGTGCAGGCCGTGGCGCTGCCGGTGACCTGGAGCGGTTTCGACGCGGGCATCGTCGAGGACGCGTTCGGGCCGCATCTGACCGAGAGATCGCCGTCGAACGCGGGTGGTGCGCAACGGGCCGACCTGATCATGACGATCAGTCAGGGGCTGCGCGGGGTGATGAACATCGAGAGGTGGGCGGCCGGCTGGCGGGGCGGCGTGCCGGACAACAACGACGAGGGCACCCCGGAATCGGTGCCACTCGCTCAGGGCTGGCCGCAGCCGGATCCGACACCGGAGTGGATCGAGACGACGCTGCCGTACCAGGCGATGATCGGCGCGGCCACCGGCCCGTGGCCGACCCGGCTCAACCCGCAGCTCTGCGAGTGGGCCGCCGGCGACCGTCCGGCCGGGCGGGTCACCTGCCACAACGGCGAGCCGGCTCCGGGTGGGCAGGCGTCGTCCGGCGGCGGCGGAAGCTACCTGTCGAACGAGAGCATGTACCGGTCGAACCGGCTCCGCCTGGCCCTCGGCGCCACCGACATCCCGGGCGGCCACCTGCACATCTCGGCCCTGCTCGCGTTCGCCGACCCGGCCACCCTGCTGGATCCGGCTTTCGCCGCGGACCGCTCCGCGACCATCGAACAGACCATCCACCTGGTTGAAGCCGCTGGCTTGGCGGCTGCCCGATAGATCACCGGCTGCCCGGTGGGCCGCCGGTTCAGCGTTCGCGTGGCGGACTGCTGAACCGGCGCGGCTGTCCGGTGGATCGCTGGGCCGGCGACCGTCTGGTGGTCGTCGGCCCGCGTATGCCGGGTGGGTACCGGCCGCCGAAGGTGGGCCGCTGAGCTGTCCGCGGCGGAAACACTCGGCGGCCAGCTCTTGTCAGTGTTTCCGCGGGATTAAATACTGTCGATAGGTTGGGAGCGCTCCCACGCTCTCGAAGGCCCGTCCCCAGGAGTAGTCCGTGACCGTTCTGCCCTCGCGTACCAGAAATTCGTCCCGGTCCAGGAAGAAAGTCGTCGCCGCTGTTCTCGGCGCCGCGCTCGCCCTGACCGGCTCGTCCGCCGCACCCAGCGTCGCCTCCGCCGCGCCCGCCCTGTCCTCCGCTGCCTCCGCCGCCCCGCCGGCCGCCGACTGGCTGCACGTCAGCGGCAACCAGATCGTCGACGCCGCCGGTAACCCGGTGTGGTTGACCGGCGCCAACTGGTTCGGCTTCAACGCCACCGAGCGGGTGTTCCACGGCCTGTGGTCGGCGAACATCACCGACATCACCCGGCAGATGGCGCAACGTGGCATCAACCTGGTCCGGGTCCCGATCTCCACTCAACTCCTTCTCGAGTGGAAGGCCGGTACATTCGTCGCACCGAACGTCAACACGTACGCCAATCCCGAGTTGACCGGACTGAACAGTCTGCAGATCTTCGAGTACTGGCTGGATCTGTGTGAACGGTTCGGGATCAAGGTGCTGCTGGACGTGCACTCCGCCGAGGCCGACAACTCGGGTCACGTACACCCGGTGTGGTGGAAGGGGTCGATCACGCCGGAGCTCTTCTACCAGGCGTGGGAGTGGGCGGCGACCCGCTGGAAGAACGACGACACCGTGGTGGCCTTCGATCTGAAGAACGAGCCGCACGGTACGCCCAACGACGCCGTCCGGGCCAAGTGGGACTCGACCACCGACGTGGACAACTGGAAGCACACCGCCGAGACGGCCGCCAAACGCATCCTGGCGATCAATCCGGAAGTGCTGATCGTCGTTGAGGGCAACGAGGTCTACCCGCGCGAGGGCGAGACCTGGAACTCGCCGAACACCGATCCGGACCGGTCGCCGAACTACTACTACAACTGGTGGGGTGGCAACCTGCGCGGCGTCAAGGAGCACCCGATCAATCTGGGCATCAATCAGGATCAACTCGTCTACTCACCGCACGACTACGGGCCGCTGGTCTTCAACCAGCCGTGGTTCGACAAGCCGTTCGACAAGACCACGCTGACCGATGACGTGTGGCGGCCGAACTGGTTCTACCTGCACGAGAACAACACCGCGCCGCTGCTGATCGGCGAGTGGGGCGGGCGTCTGGGTCAGGACGCGCGACAGGACAAATGGATGACCGCGCTGCGGGATCTGATCGCCGAGCACCGGCTGCATCAGACGTTCTGGGTGCTCAACCCGAACTCCGGCGACACCGGCGGGCTGCTGCTGGACGACTGGAAGACCTGGGACGAGCAGAAGTACGCACTGCTCAAGCCGGCGCTGTGGCAGTACCAGAACAAGTTCGTCGGCCTCGACCACCAGACCCCGCTCGGCGGCGACGGCAGCACCACCGGGATCAGTCTCGGACAACGCTACGGCGACGGCGGCGAACCCGGCGACACCACCGCGCCGAGTGCGCCCGGACAGCCCACGGCCGGCACGATCACCGCGAACAGTGTGGCCCTGACCTGGACGGCGTCCACCGACAACGTGGGCGTGACCGCGTACGAGGTGCTGCGCAACGGAACCGTGATCGCCACGGTGTCGGCCACCTCGTACGCCGCGACGGGGTTGACCGCAAGCACCGCGTACAGCTTCAGTGTCCGCGCCAGGGACGCGGCCGGGAACGTCTCCGTCGCCTCGGCCGCCCGCAGTGTCACCACCAGTAGTGGGGGAGGAGGCGGTGAGCAGGGCTGTTCCGCCACGTTCGCGGCGGTCAGCTCGTGGAACGGCGGTTTCCAGGCCGAGGTGACGGTCAAGAACACCGGCACCACGGCGGCCGCCGCCTGGACGGTGAACTGGACCTATCCGTCGTCGACCACCGTCACGTCGCTGTGGAACGGCGTCCTCGCCACGCCGGCGGTGACGGTGCGCAACGCCGCCCACAACGGCGCGCTGACCCCCGGAGCGAGCACCACATTCGGCTTCGTGGCGAACGGCCCGTCAGCCACACCCGCGTCCCTGACCTGCACGTCATCCTGAGTCAATAAGTGCGGTGACGTCCTACTTGACGTCATCACTGTCCTGTCCAGACCCGGACGAAGGCGAACCGAACAGGAGACGCGTGCCCGCGCGGTGAATTCATGCTGTA
>DATMVU010000204.1:0-1712 GCA_035562875.1 Actinoplanes sp.
CCTGCGCGACAACCTCGGCCTGAAAGGGCGGTAACCATGCCCGTACCACTCTCGATCCTCGATCTGGCCCCGCTCGTCTCCGGTGGTGACGTGCCGGACGCCCTGCGCCGCACCCTCGACCTGGCCCGCCGGGCCGAACAGTTCGGCTACCACCGCTACTGGGTGGCCGAGCACCACTTCACCCCGGGGGTGGCCAGCTCGCAGCCGGCGCTGCTGCTCGGCCAGATCGCCGCCGTCACCGAGCACATCCGGCTCGGGTCCGGCGCGGTGCAGACCGGGTTCCTCACCGGTCTGGCCATCGTGGAACAGTTCGGGCTTCTCGACGCCCTGTACCCGGGCCGGTTCGACCTCGGGCTGGGCCGCTCCGGGCAGGCCCGGGCCTCGGCAGTCGCGGCGCCACCGCCGGTCGAGGTACCGCAGCGGGTCGTCGACGGCCTGCTGATCCCGAGACACTTCGACTGGGCGCCGATCTTCGCGTCCAAGCGCACCCGGCTTGCCGGCGGCTTCCTCACCCAGCCGGGAGCACAGCCGCTCGGGTTGACCGAGGTCCTCGACCAGATCGGGGCGTTGCTGGCCGGACCGGTGAGCGACGGCGAGGGCAACGAGGTGGTGGCCACCCCCGGTGCCGGCGCCGACCTGGAGGTGTGGCTGCTCGGCAGTTCCGGCGGCGAGAGTGCCCGCACCGCCGGGGCCCGGGGACTGCCGTTCGCCGCCAACTACCACGTCGCCCCGGCGAAGGTTCTCGAGGCCGTCGAGGCGTACCGGGAGTCGTTCGTACCGTCCGCCACTCTGAAGGAACCGCGGGTGATGGTGTCGGCCGATGTGCTGGTGGCCGAGGACGACGCCACCGCGAAGCACATCGCCAAGCCGTTCCCGCTCTGGGTTCGCAGCATCCGCACGGGCTTCGGTGCCGTCCCGTTCCCGAGCATCGAGGAAGCCGAGGCGTTCGTGTGGACCGTTGAGGACCGGGCGCTGGTCGCCGACCGGGTCGACACCCAGTTCGTCGGCTCGCCGCAGACCGTCGCCGCCCAGCTCGCCACGTTGCAGCGGGTCACCGGCGCCGACGAGCTGCTGATCACCACGATCGCCCACGACCACAGCGACCGGGTGCGCTCCTACGAACTGCTCGCCAAGGAGTGGTCGGCCTGATCATCGACATCGACACCGGTCACCTATGCTCTCCATGAGTGACCGGTGTCGATGTGCGTGTCGGTGGTATGACGTGGACACAAGGGACTAATATGACTAAGTGGTAGTTATCTATGGCACACTGAGGCCATGGGGAGTTCGCCACCGATCAGCCGGCCGATGCGTAATCTGCTGGCCGGTTTCTACACCTCGCTGTTCGGCTCCCAGATGACCATCGTCGGTCTCACCTT
Organism: Actinoplanes sp.; assembly: GCA_035562875.1. Classification (GTDB taxonomy): domain Bacteria; phylum Actinomycetota; class Actinomycetes; order Mycobacteriales; family Micromonosporaceae; genus Actinoplanes. The sequence continues at coordinate 1,380 of DATMVU010000204.1, forward strand.
CGCCGTCCTCGCCAGCGGCCACGGCGCCGCCGGCATCGGCCTGGTCCTGGCCGCCAGCCGGATCCCCGTCGTCGCGTTCGTGCTGTTCGCCGGAGTCCTCGCGGACCGGCTGCCGCGCCGCACCGTCATGCTCACCACCGACGCCGTCCGGGCCGCCAGCCAGGCCGTCCTCGCCGTCTGGCTGTTCACCGGCGACGTGCCACTGATCGTGCTGATGAGCTTCGCCGCCGTCGACGGCCTCGGCAACGCCTTCTTCCGGCCCGCCCTCACCGGCCTCGTCCCGACCCTCGCCGACGCCGGCGGCCTGCAACGAGCCAACGCGCTCATCGGCTT
>DATMVU010000205.1:0-5505 GCA_035562875.1 Actinoplanes sp.
TCCGGCGTGACCGGGGCGCAGACGTCGATGTCGTACCCGGCTGCCGGAGGGCTGGTGACCGAGGAGGTGACCACCGACTACGACAATGTGACCGGACTCCCGGCACGGCTGAACACCAGCCTGACCGGAGCGGCCGGCACGATCGCCACCGCGTCGTACACGGCGTACGGCGAGCGGTCCGGCTCGCTCTACAAACTGCCGGGCGGCAAGTGGGTCCAGGACATCGTCGACCGCGAGGAGGGCACCCGGCGGATCACCCGGACCAGGGTCCAGCAGGAGACCGCTACCGGCACGATCTCCGACCGCAACTACACGTACGACCAGATCGGCAACATCCTCTCGATCGATGACCGGCCCGAGGTGGGGAGCGCCGACAAACAGTGCTTCCGGCTCGACCCGCTCGGCCGGCTGAGCAGTGCCTGGACCCCGAAGGCGACGACCGACTGCAAGGTCGATCCGGCAGTGGCCGAACTGGGTGGGCCGGCGCCCTACTGGCAGGACTGGACGTTCGACGTCACCGGATCCCGGCTGACCGAGACCAGCCACGCGGCGGCGGGGGACACCCTGCGCCGGTACGGTGTCCCGCAGGGTGGCAAGGACGTGGTCCGGCCGCATGCGGTCACCGGGATGTCCACCACCGCACCGGGCCAGGCGGCCACCGCCACCCAGTACCGGTACGACGGTGGCGGCAACATGATCTGCCGTCCGGCTGCCGGCAGCAACACCAACAACTGTGACGACGGCACGAACAGTCAGACCCTGGAATGGGATGCCGAGGGTGAACTGGCCACCATCAAGGCCGGGGCCACCACGGTGGAGAGCAACGTGTACGACATCGACGGTGGCCGCCTGATCCGGCGCGACGCCGGCGGCACCACGCTCTACCTGCCCGGTCAGGAGATCCGGTTGCAGGGCTCGGCGAAGGTCGGTACGCGGTACTACACCTTCGGCGGGACGATCGCCGGGTCCCGCAAGGGTTCCTCGGACAACGCCGCGATGACCTGGCTGTTCACCGACCACCAGGGCACCCAGCAGATCGGTGTCAACGGGAGCACCCAGGCGGTGACCAGCCGGCGGCAGACCCCGTTCGGCGCGGCACGGGGCACCGGCACGCAGTGGGTCAACGAGATGGGTTTCGTCGGCGGAGACAACGACCCGAGTGGTCTGGTCAGCGTCGGAGCGCGGCGGTACGACACCGCGCTCGGCCGGTTCATCTCCGTCGACCCGGTCATGGACATGGCCGACCCCCAACAGTGGAACGCCTACTCCTACGCCTACAACAGCCCGATCAGTCACTCCGACCCCACCGGAATGGACCCGTGTCCCGGAGGTAACGGCTGGGGCGGCGGCTGCTACTACGACGGCACCACCACGCAGTACGACGGCGTCACCAAGGAGCAGATGAAGAAGGGGACTGACGAGAGGAACCGGATTCTGGCCGACCCCGTGCACAAGCAGCGCATGGAGCAGCAGAAGCAGGAGGCGCGGGAACGGGAGAAGCAGGCACAGATCCGGGCGCAGCGGGTGAAGGAGTGCAACGCCAGTTTCTGGTGCCGGGCCCGGACCACGGCCAAGGCTGCGGCAGGGGTGGCGGGGGCGTGGGCCACGTCGGTGGTGACCACCCTCAAGAGCCCGCAGGCGCTCGGCATCATGGCCGGGATCGCGGTCGGTCTGACCTGTACATTGTTCACCGGTGGTGGCGGCGCGATCCTCTGTGGTGCTCTCGGTGGGGCGGTGACCGGTTTCGTGACGGCGAAACTGCAATGTCACGAGGGCGACTCGTCGAAATGCGGAGCCGGTAACCAGATCCGGGAGACAGCGGTCGGTGCCCTGCTGGGCGCGGCCGGTGGTGTTCTGGGAGCGGGGGCCGGCAGCGCGGCCCGGGGTGCCAGCAATGGTCTCAAGGGCGCCGCTGCGGGCGCCTGGAACGGGGTGCGCTCGCTGGGCGGGCAGACCGACGAGGCGGTGAAGGGCCTGATCTCCACCAAGTTCATCACGAACAGTCGGGCGGCCTGGAAAGAGGATGTCGCCACGATGGGTGGAGGCGTTCTGGGGAACGTCAAGGTTCTGGGTGACACGGTGGCTCTGGCAGGCAGGGGCGCCCTCACCCGTGAGGGTCTGACCGGGGGCGTGCTGGGTGGAGTCATGCCCGGGACCCAGGACGAGTTCGTGGACACGTTCACGAACGGGTTCTCGTTCGACCCGGTCAAGACACCGATACAGATGCTCAACGGGGCAGTCGGAGGAGGTATCTCCTGATCGAGGAACCGCACGAGACCGAGTACACCAAGCGGGTCAGGCTTCGGGAGGAGACGGCCCTGCGACGACACGGGGCGGTCGGCTACCGGATCGTGAAGCTGCTCCGGCTCCTCGGGATGCTCGGTGTGATCGGCGTGCTGGTGCTCTTGGTGAACACCGTGGTGGGGTTCTCCAAGGGCACCGGCCCCGTCAGCCCCTCCGGCCCGGGAAAGGAACTGGTCAATGTGCGAGTCGACAGTTGCGCCCGGGTCGGGCCGCTGCACGACTGGCGTCTCGGCTTCTACTGGGTCTGCCAGGTCCAGGTGGAGGGGGGAGACCGGCTGGTGGTGGACCGGTCGATCCTGACCGACGAGGATGTCGGCCGGACCGTCAAGCTCTACCAGGCCTGCTATCAGCCGCCGAACGCGCACTGCACCCTGGGCGAGGAGGTCTTCCCGCTCGTCGGGGCCGGAATCGCCATCCTGCGCTGGACCGAGCGTCTCCTGGTGTTCTTCCTGGCCTGCTGGGGGTTCACCTACCTGCTGGCGGCGGTGGCCGGACCTCGCCGCTTCCTGGACTTCATAGCATGGTGGTCGAGGCCCAGGTGAAGTCACTATCGTCGATCTTCATTGTTCGTGGAGGGTGAGGGGCCGAGGATGACCGATGCGGACCAGTACCTCGAAGGGCTGGCCGGGCGGCTCGCCGCTGACGGGTGTGCGGTGAGCCGGGAGAAGATCGGACTGGTCGGGTACAAAGCCCAGTTCAGTGCCCCCTCCCTCAGCCGGGCGCACGTCTTTCTGATCGCGGGAAAGGCGGGCGCCGTCGACCAGCAGGTGCTCGCCGACTTCGCGGGCGGAGCCGTCGAACTGGCGGTGCGGCGGAAGGGACAGTTGCGGGGATTCCAGTCGGCGGTGATCGTGCTGCCGGTGCTGGTGGCCGACAGCTCCGATGCGGGCGCCGTGGCGATCACCCAGCGCCCGCACCGGCTCCACGCCGGCGGGTTCGCGGTCATGGCGCAGCCCGCCCTGGTCGACCTGGCGGCCGGCAGGGCGCACCGGTTCCGGGGTGTCCGGATCTGGGGTCTCGCCTTCAACTCGATGATCAAGAAGAAGCTGAACCTCTACCTGCCCGATCCCTCCTGATCCCGCGCCGGGCGCTCCCCTGACGGCGTGAGCCGGGGTGGCGCCCGGCATGGTCAATGGATCAACCGGCCGCGGGCGTCGGGGATGCCGGACTTCCGGTGGAAGTACGTGTTGACCTGATCCCGCCACTCGACGGCGCTGCGGAGCTGTTCGGTCAGGAGTGAAGCGACACGGGCGTGCAGGCCGGGGTCGACCAGAGTCGATGCCTTCGCCCAGGCGGAGAGCATCGACTCGACCTCGGCCGTACCTGCGAAGTGGGTGTCGTAGATGTGCTGGATCACCGTGACGCCGCTGTGCAGGACGTGGGTGTAGGGCACGTGGTGGAAGAACAGCAGCAGCTCGTCGGGGCAGGTCGCCGGGGACTCGTAACGGGCGTGCGGGTACTGGGCGGCGAAGGCGGTGCCGGTGGCCGACGAACGGTCCACGCCGACGCCGTCACGGTCGGCGAAGTGGTAGGTGCCCCACGGGGTGTACTCGTAGCCGTCCACGTCGGGGCCGTAGTGATGGCCGGGGCGGACCATGAAACCCACACCCAGCGGGGCGGTGTACTTCTCGTACGTCGACAGTGACGTGTCCATCAACTCGTGCAGGATGGACCGCAACGGTGCCGGGGCGCCGGGGAACGTCAAGTCGATCCACTCGTCCAGGACAGCGATCGGATCGGGGTTCCAGGCCAGTCGGCCGGCGGCGTACAGGTTGGCCTGGGCGAGGGGATGCCCCGTCCAGTACTCGTCGTCGCCGGTGTTGGCCACCGTCGCCACCTCGCCTTCGGCCTGGGACAGCACCTCGCTCCACATCGGGGCCAGATAGCAGACGTGCCGCTGCTGGCCGGTGTACTCCTGGGTGGCCTGGAGCTCGACGGCCAGGTGGGTGTTCGGCATGGCGGTCAGCACGGGGGAGAGCGGTTCGCGGGGCTGGAAGTCTATCGGGCCGTGTTTGACCTGCACGATCACGTTGCCGGCGAAGAGGCCGTCGAGTGGGGCGAAGTGGTCGTAGGCGGCCCGGGCACGGTCGGTGGAGCGGTCCCGCCAGTCCTGCCGGTGGTTGTAGACGAACGCCCGCCAGTGCACCACCGGCCCGTTGCTCGCCCCCGGCTTGGTTTCGTGCGGGGTCAGGGCGGCCGCGAGCATGTTGGCGCCTTCGGCGTGGGAGCGGCCGTAGGTGAACGGCCCGGGCTGTCCTTCGGAGTCGGCCTTGACGAGGTAGCCGCCGAAGTCGGGAATGTCGGAGAGCAGTTGGGCGGAGATGGTCGCCCACCATTCCTGGACGCGGGGATCCAGCGGATCAGCGGTGTCCAGATCGCCGAGAATCACCGGCGTGGCGAAGTTGATCGACAGGTGGGTGATGATTCCGTACCGGCGGAATTGGTCGGCGATGACGACGACCTCGCCACGCCGGTCAGTCAGCAGTCTCGCCTCGGTCGTGTGCACGTTGACGTTGTTGATGGTGACGGCGTTGACTCCGGCGGCGGCGAGCAGTCGCGCGTAAGCCCCGATCCGCTCCAGCCCGCCGGGAGCCGAACCGAGAAAGGCGCCGTCCTTCCAGAAGATCGACCCTCCGGAGTAACCACGCTCGACCTGCCCCATCACCGGATGCACGTCGACGTTGTCCCAATGGTCGATCATGCGCCGGGCGAAGGCGGGCTCATGCCGCCCGGGGGCACCACCCCTGGCCAGCTCGAACAATCCGTAGATCAGCCCGCGCGGCCCGTCCGCCTCGACGCCGCTCCCGGTCACCGTGAACCCGTCACCGTCGCTGCCGATATCGAGCGGGGCTGGGGACGGGACGACGGTGAAGGTCAGGTCGGTGGGGTGGCCGGGAGCGGTCAGCAGGGCTCCGCCCCGGCGGGCCTCCTCGCGGACCGTGTCGGCCAACGGGTGATCGGAATCGACCAGGACTCGTTTGCCGGCCAGGAAGCGGAACGTCTCGGGCGGCAACCATGCGGGGTGGATCGTCATGACAGGTGGACGATCATGACGTCGTTCGGGCCGAGGGCTGTCGACGGGGGCGATCCCGTCAACAGGTTGATGCCGTTGACTGGAGGTAGGTCAACTGTTGACTGTCCATGGTTGAGGATGAACAGGAATCGGGAGCCGTCCGGTGCCACCCGCGTCGCCGTCTCGAT
>DATMVU010000206.1:0-1837 GCA_035562875.1 Actinoplanes sp.
TGCCGGGAACCACGGCACCGGCGAACGAGGTTCGGCCGTAAGAGCCTGGGGGCAGGGACTTGTCGAAGGCAGGCGTAGGCTGAGCCTCGATCCACCGACGCGGTTCGCGATGGTCGCGGTTGAGAAGTATTGATTTCAGTCGACTTTGGGGTGCGGCGGAATCGCCGATGACGTGATCGGCTTGCTCCGGGCAGGGCTGCGTGGGGTGGGGCGGGGTTCGTGGCCTGTGGTCGGGCCGCCTGGTTCCGGTCGGGATGCGGTGGTCAGCCGGGTGTGGCTCGGACCGCGGTGAAAAGGTTCTCGAACGCGGCCTGCCAGGGCCAGTGCTCGGGCAGGTGCAGGTGGATGGTGCGGGCCCGGTGTGCGAGGCGGGCGGCGACGTTCACGATCCGGGTCCGGATCGTGGTGGTTCGGGCGGTCGTCCAGGTGCCGGCGGCGAGGTGACCGGTGGCCCGGGTGAGGTTGTGGGCGATGCCGGCGCAGGTCAGCCAGGCGGCGTTGGCGTTGAACCGGCCGGACGGCAGGTGCGCGAGAGGGCCGGCGATCAGGTCGGCGTTGATCTGTTCGATGACCGCGTGCGCTCGGTGCTGGGCTTCGGCCTGCACGAGGGTGAACGGGCTGTCGGTGAAGACCGCGTGATAGCGGTAGGCGGGTAGGAGTTCTTCCTGGCCCGGGGGTTGAGCCGGGGCGTCGCGGCGGATGCGGCGCACGATCAGCCGGGCGGTCACCGCGTGGCGGGTTCCGGCGAACGCGGTGTAGGTGGTCTCGGCGATCTGCGCGTCGGAGATCCACCGGCCGGCGTCCTCGTCCCAGACGGCCTTCGGATACCGGATGTCGATCCACTGGTCCTCGGTGATGCTGTCGCACGCCGTGCGGATCTTGGCGTCGATACGGGTGGTGACCGAGAACCGCACCTGGTGACGGCGGCAGGTGCTGATGACCGTCTTGGCGTAGAACGCCGAGTCGGCCCGCAGGATGATCTCGCCGATCGCGCCGCAGGCACGGGCGGTGCCGATGGTTTCGGCGATCATGCCGGCCGCGCCCTTGCTGGAGCCGGTGTTACCCGAGCGCAGCCTCGTGGTGGCGACGACCGGCGCCGACAGTGGGGTGGACAACGTCGCCACGAGGGGGTTGTAGCCGCGCAGCCAGACGTTGTAACCGCCGACCTTGGCGTGACCGAACCCGATGCCCTGTTTCTGCTTGCCGTAGACCCGGCGCAGCATCGAGTCGATGTCCACGAAGCACAGCACGTCGGCGCCGGCCAGCAGCGGTGTCCGGGCGGCGAGGCCGATCAGCGTGTCGCGGGCGGCGGCCTGCAACTGCCGCACGTGTCCGTGGGTGAAGGTACGCAGGAACGAGCCGAGTGTCGAGGGTGCGTACACGCTGCTGAACAGTGACCGCATGCCGCCGTGCCGGGCCACGTCGAGATCGTCGATGCTGTCCGCGCCCGCGATCATCCCGGCCACGATCGTGGCGACCTTGCCGGCCGGGTTCGCGCCCTTGTCCGTCGGCAGGCTCACCCGGTCGGTGACCGCATCATGCAAACCGGCCTGCTCGGCCAGCCGCATCACCGGCACCAGCCCGGCACACGACACCAGATTCGGATCATCGAACGTCGCGCGGACCACTGGCGCGTCATGGCGTAATCTCACCTGCGAGGTGCCCTCTCGAACCGAGTGATAGAAGCGTGAGAACTCCTATCGTTCCAGTTCAGAGGGCACTTTCTATATCCGGGGTGCCGTCAGCCTGAAACCCCGTCGGTGGATCGAGGCTTAGCCTCTAGCAATAATGCGATGCGGATGAAACGGAAAGTCAGCGTCACGGTTCACGGGAAGCC
>DATMVU010000207.1:0-19093 GCA_035562875.1 Actinoplanes sp.
GCAGCCGAACGGATCGCCGACCGCCGCGGCCTGACCCGCTCCGACCTGGACAGTTTCGGGGTGCGGTCGCAGGCCAACGCCGCCCGCGCCTGGTCCGAAGGCCGGTTCGGCCGCGAAGTGGTGCCGGTCCACGGCGTCACCCGCGACCAGGGGTTGCGCGACACGACATTCGACGGCCTGGCCGGGCTGAAACCGGTTCTCCCCGACGGCCGGCACACCGCCGGCACCTCGTCGCAGATCTCCGACGGGGCCGCGGCGGTCCTGCTGATGGACGAGGACCGGGCCCACGGGCTCGGCCTGCGCCCCCGCGCCCGGATCGTGGCACAGTGCCTGGTCGGCGCCGAACCCTACTACCACCTGGACGGCCCGATCGCCGCCACCGACCGGGTCCTCGCCCGCGCCGGCATGAAGATCACCGACCTGGACCGCTGCGAGATCAACGAAGCGTTCGCCAGCGTCGTCCTGTCCTGGCTGTCGGTACACCGAGCCGACCCCGACCGGGTCAACGTCAACGGCGGCGCCATCGCCCTCGGCCACCCCGTCGGCAGCACCGGCGCCCGCCTGCTCACCACCGCCCTGCACGAGCTGGAACGCTCCGACTCCACCACCGCCCTGATCGCCATGTGTGCCGGCGGCGCCATGTCGACAGCCACCGTCATCGAACGCCTGTGAAGGGAGCACCCGATGGTCCCGTTCCGATTCATGCTGCTCAGCGCAGTGATAGCCGCCGTACTCGCCGCCATCGGCGTCACCGCTGTGATGGCCGCCCTCAACCCGAGCGCCACCGAGATCGCCCAGAACCTCTCCGACAACGACCCGCTCACGCCGCCTGACTTCTACGGCCAGAGATAAAGACCTCTGTTCTGGTACGCCTACGGGGCGGGCCGACCGCAGCGGCCCGTCCCGCTCCGCCAGCGCGAGCAGACGCCGGGGCCGGGACCGACCCGCGCCCACCGGGCCGAATGCGACGGTCACCGGCTACCCCGGCTGCCACTCCCCCACGCCTGATTCCAGCAATCCACTCACCTCGCCGTCCAGCCTTCTCAACCCCCGGACCGGCGCCGCCGCGAAGCACCTGACGGCGCCACCGAAGGCGATCACCGCGCTGTCTTACCTGCCGGCCGTCGTGGGATTCACCTCGCCGTAGCCCCATTCGCGCTGAGTCCGTCAGCGTGGACAGCAGCCCTGCAGCGAGCTGGCACCCGGACCGCTGCCGGCCGCCGCCAGACGTTCACGCGGATGCCGGAGAGGGCGGTGTGTGCTCGGCTGGGTGCCCTTTGCCCGGTAGAGGACGCCACGCTCCGCCGATCGTGCCGCATGGCTGGTGTCCCGGTCCCGGTACGGGCATCCGAACCGTGATCGTGTGCGCTGGTCAGTTGTGATGGCGGCATTGCCATCACGATGAAGGCGGCAGGTGACTACAGTCTGGCGGCCGGCCGTCGCGGTTCGGTGCGACGCAGTGCTGACCGCCCGTAAAAGTGGGCCGGTGGATCAGGTAGGGACGGGGGCCGGGAGGGGACGGGTGGTTTCGTCGGGGCGGGGGTGGTCTCCCGGAGCCGCGGAGCGGGTCAGCAGGTAACCGGCCGCGAGCAGGGCCATGCCGACGACCGCGAGGCCGAGTGGGGTCCAGAAGCCGAGCAGGGTGAGCAGCGCGAGTCCGTCCTCGGCTTCGCGGCGGACGGCGTCGAGGGTGGCCTTGTCGTACTGGAGGTCGGCGTCGAAGATGACCACCGGCTGACCGACGTCGGGGACCAGGGTGCGGTGCTGCTGTTCGCGGTAGCCGACGATGGCCCCGGTCTCGGGTTCGACCCAGAGGGTGCGGACGGCCCGGTAGGAGATGGTGCCGTCGGTGGCTCCGGGCGCCAGGAAGCCGAGGAGCCCGGCGAGGGTTTCCGGGTTCATCTCGGCGGGCTGTTCCGGCACCTGCTGCTGGAAGCGGTAGGTGGCCAGGCCGTTGTAGTCCTCTTCGGCCTGGTAGGCGATCGGCAGCGCGGTGCCGAGAGTCGAGTCCCAGTACTGGTAGGCGCGTTTCTCGGTGCCGAACGGGAAGAGGTAGAGCTGGCCGGCGAAGGCGATGTCGCCGGGGGTGCAGGGCGCCTGGGTCTCGCTGTGACACTGGCCGTGCCACGGGACGGCTTCGCCGGTGACCCGGTCGAGGGCGACCCGGCTCTCCGCACTGTTGATCATCTCGCCGGTGTCGATCCGGTTGGTGGAGTGGTACACGTTCCAGACCAGGGTGTCGCCGTCGAGCCCGGCGGCGGCGTTGAAGTCGGGTTTGATGCCGGTGGTGGAGCGCAGTCCGGCGTTCTCGACCACCACCTGGGGCGTCCCGTCCGGCAGCAGCTTAGCCTGCACGAACGACGCGCCGGCCGTCTCGACGACCACGTCCGGGGGCACCAGGTCGAGGGGCACCTTCCGCTGGGACGGCACGATGACCCAGGCCAGGGCCATCGCGAGGAGCAGGCTGAGGACGCCGAGTCCGAACAGTGTCGCGCCGAGGATCCGCTTCATCGGGCACTCCCGGGACAGAAACTAGAACGCGTTACAATCTACTGCTCCGTAACATCGATGGAAACCCCTACGGATGCTGACTGCTGACCGAGATGACCTCACCGGTCAGATAGGACGCGTAGTCGCTGGCGAGGAACGCCACCACCGTCGCCACCTCCCACGGTTCGGCGGGCCGGCCGAACGCCTCCCGGGTGGCGAGCAGGTCCAGGTCGGCCTGGCTCATCACCCGGTTCAGGAACGGGTGCGCGGCCAGGCTCGGGGCCACCGCGTTGACCCGGATGCCGTGCACTGCCACGTCCAGGGCGGTGCACCTGGTGAACGCCATCACCCCGGCCTTGGCCGCCGCGTAGTGGGCCTGACCGGGCTGGGCGCGCCAGCCGAGCACCGACGCGTTGTTGACGATCGCCCCGCCGCCGCCCTGGGCGATCATCTGCCGCAGGGCCGCCCGGGTGCAGCGGAACGTGCCGGTGAGGGTCACGTCGAGGACGAGATCCCACTCGGCGTCGGTCATCTCGGTGACCGGCCGGTTGCCACCCAGCCCGGCGTTGTTGACCAGCACGTCGAGGCGGCCGTAGCGGGAGACCGCCCCGCTGATCAGCCGCCGCACCGCCGCCTCGTCGGTGACGTCGGAGGGGATCGCCCAGACCCGGCCGGGATATGCGCCGGAGAGCTGGTCCCGGGTCTCGCCGAGCCGCCGTTCGTGACTGTCGCCGAGCACCACCCGGGCGCCCTCGTCGAGGCAGCGCCGGGCCACCGCCGAGCCGATCCCGGTGCCGGCCGCCGCGGTCACGACGACGATCTTGCCGGCCAGAAGGCCGCGACCAGCAGGCCCGGCCGGCGAGGAGCCGGTCATGATCGGGGCAGTCCGAGCACCCGCCCGGCGATGATGCCGCGCTGGATCTCGTTGGAGCCGCCGTAGACGGTGTCGGCCCGGCTGAACAGGAAGTACCGCTGCCAGCGTTCGACGTCGGCGGACGCGGCCGGCCCGTGGGCGAGCACGTCCATGGCCAGGTCACCGAGGCCCTGCCGCCACCGGGTCCAGAGCAGTTTGATCACCGACGGGCTCGCCGGCAGGTCTTCGGCCAGTGAACGCAGGGTGTGCGCCCGCAGGACGGTCAGGTCGATCCAGGCCCGGGTGAGCCGGTCCCGCAGGGCAGGGTCGGTGACGGCTCCGGTCCGGCGGGCGACGGCGACCAGGTCGTCCAGGTCACGCTGGAATCCGACCTGCTGGCCGACGGTGGCGGCGCCGCGTTCGTAGGCGAGGGTGTTCATCGCGACGGTCCAGCCCCGTCCGGGTTCGCCGACGACCAGGCCGGCCTCGGTGACCGCGTCGTCGAAGAACACCTCGTTGAACTCGCTGTCGCCGGTGAGCTGCCGGATCGGCCGGACCGTGATGCCGGGCTGGCGCATCGGCACGAGCAGGTAGGACAGTCCAGCCGAGCGGGGCCCGCCGACCGGGGCGGGTGCGGTGCGGGCCAGGACGAAGCACCAGTCGGCGACGTGGGCCAGGGAGGTCCACACCTTCTGCCCGTTGATGATCCACCGGTCGCCGTCGAGGCGGGCGCGGGTGGTGAGACCGGCCAGGTCGGAGCCGGCGCCGGGTTCGGAGTAGCCCTGGCACCACAGTTCGCCGACGGCGGCCAGGGCGGGCAGGAACCGGCGCTGTTGTTCGGGGGTGCCGTGGTCCATCAGGGTGGGCCCGACCATCGTGGTGCCGATGTGGTCGGGGCGGCTGGGAGCACCGGCCCGGGCGTACTCCTCGTGGAAGACGACCTGCTGCGACAGGGACGCGCCGCGCCCGCCGTGGGCCGCCGGCCAGGCCAGCGTGGTCCATCCGGCCGCGGCGAGCCGGCGGGCGAAGGCGAGCCGTGCCGGGAAGGCCTCGTTCTCCCGGCCGACACCGCCGGTACCGCGCAGGTCATCGCTCAGGTTGGCCGCCAGCCATCCACGGATCTCGATTCTGAACGCCTCGTCGGACACTGGCGCCTCCTCCCCGATCACGCGTAGGCTCACCGTACCGACCAAGCACTTGCTTGGTAAGCCCCGGATGCGAACGGGAGGCCGGATGGAGACCATCCCGGCGGCGGTGGCGCATGCCGCGCGCGAATTCGGCAGGGAGCCCGCACTCGTCGACCCGGGTGTGCGCCGCTTCGACTTCGCCGAGTTGCACCATGAGGTCCGCACGGTGGCCCACGCCCTGCTCACGTCCGGCATCGAGCCCGGAGACCGTGTCGCACTGTGGGCACCGAACAGCGCGAAGTGGGTGCTCGCCGCGCTCGGCATCGCCTGTGCGGGAGCCGTCCTGGTGCCGGTCAACATGCGGTTCACCGGGCCGGAGGCCGACGAGGTCCTGACCCGCAGCGGCGCCCGCGGCCTGATCGTGACCGGACCGTTCCTGGGCACCGACCGGCTGGCGTCGCTGACCGTGACACCGCCGATCGTGGTGTCGCTCCCCGACTGGGACACGTTCCTGGAGCAGCGATCAAAAGCCCGATTGCCTGCGGTACGACCGGACGACCTCAGTGACATCCTCTACACGTCCGGCACCACCGGCCGGAGCAAGGGCGCGATGAGCGCACACCGGCAGTCACTGGGCGTGGCACGGGCGTGGGCCGAGATCGGCGGCCTGTCCGTTCGCGACCGTTACCTGGTGGTGAACCCGTTCTTCAACAGCTTCGGGCTCAAGGCCGGCCTGCTGGCGTGCCTGGTCAGCGGGGCCACGATCGTGCCGCAGGCGGTGTTCGACGTGCCGCGCACCCTGGACCTGATCGAGCACGAGCGGATCTCGGTGCTGCCCGGCCCACCGACCCTCTATCTGGGGCTGCTCGACCATCCGGCCCGGGCCGCGCGTTCGCTGGGTTCGCTGCGGCTGGCGGTGACCGGGGCGGCGACGGTGCCGCCGGTGCTCGTCGACCGGATCCGGGACGAACTGGGTTTCGCCACCGTGCTGACCGCGTACGGGCTGACCGAGGCGGTGGTCGCGACCATGTGCCGGCCGGGTGACGACACCCGGACGGTGGCCCTCACCTGCGGGCGGCCGGCCGCCGGGTTCGAGGTGCGGATCGGTGCGAAGGACGGTGAGGTGCTGCTGCGCGGGCCCAACCTGATGCTCGGCTACCTGGACGACCCGGGCGCCACCGCCGCAGCGATCGACGACGACGGCTGGCTGCACACCGGTGACGTGGGCGAACTCGACGACGACGGCAACCTGCGGATCACCGACCGGCTCAAGGACATGTACATCTGCGGCGGTTTCAACGTCTACCCGGCCGAGGTGGAACGGGCCCTGGCGGCACTGCCCGGGATCGCCGAGGCGGCGGTGGTGGGGGTGCCCGACGAACGGCTCGGCGAGGTCGGGCGGGCGTTCGTGGTGCCCCGGCCGGGAGCGGAGCTGGACCCGTCGGCGGTGATCGGTTTCTGCCGGGAACGCCTCGCCGGATACAAGGTGCCGCGCTCGGTGGAACTGACCGGGGAACTGCCGCACAACGCGAGCGGAAAGGTACTCAAGTACCTGCTGCGGGAGGAGAACCGGTGACCGAGGTGGTGCTCTACGAACGCCGGGGACCGGTCGCCCTGGTCACCATGAACCGGCCGCGCTATCGGAACGCGCAGAACTCGGCGATGACCTATGCCCTGGACGACGCCTTCACCCGGGCCGTCGACGACGACACGGTGACGGTGATCGTGCTGGCCGGGTCGGGTGACCATTTCTCCGCCGGGCACGACATCGGCACTCCGGAACGGGACGCCGACACCGCCTTTCCCCGGCGGGCGGTCACCTGGTGGGACCACACCGGGAAAGCAGGTGCGGATCGGCGGTACGCCAGGGAGATCGAGGTCTACCTGAGCATGTGCCGGCGGTGGCGGGAGATCCCGAAACCGTCGATCGCCATGGTGCAGGGCGCGTGTGTGGCGGGTGGGCTGATGCTGGCCTGGATCTGCGATCTGATCGTGGCGGCCGAGGACGCCTTCTTCGCCGATCCGGTGCTGCGGATGGGCATTCCGGGAGTCGAGTACTTCGCCCACCCGTGGGTGCTGGGGCCCCGGTTCGCGCGGGAGGTGCTGTTCACCGGGGAACGATTCGGCGCGCGCCGGGCGTACGAGATCGGCATGGTCAATCGGGTCGTGCCCCGCGCCGACCTGGAGGAGACCGCCTTCGCCCTGGCCGGCCGGATCGCGGAGATGCCGCCGTTCGGGCTGGCGCTGGCGAAACGAGCGGTGAATCTCTGCGAGGACCAGATGGGCATGCGCGCCGGAATGGACTCGGTGTTCGGCCTGCACCATGTCGCGCACGCCCACAACGCCGAGGTCAGCGCCGATCCGCTGGCCGGTCTGGACGCCCGGGCGATGAAACGGGCCGCCCGGTGAACCTGGACCTGGAACCGGCTGACGTCGCTTTCCGGGACGAGACCCGGACATGGCTGGCCGCCAATGTGCCGGCCACTCCCCTGCCGCCGGTGGACACTCCCGGGGGCGAACCGGCGCATCGTGAGTGGGAACGGCGACTCGCGGCGGCCGGATTGGCGGCGGTCTCGTGGCCGGTGGAGTACGGCGGACGGGCGGCGCCGCCGTTGCACACCCTGTTGTTCGACGAGGAGTATCACGCGGCCGGGGCTCCGGTCCGCATCGGCCAGAACGGTCTCTTCCTGCTGGCGCCGACCCTGCTCGGGCACGGGACGGTGGAACAGTGCGCGCGGATTCTGCCGCCGATGGCCCGGGGCGAGGAGGTGTGGGCGCAGGCCTGGTCGGAACCGTCGGCCGGAAGTGATCTGGCGGCCGTTCGGTCCCGGGCCCGGAGAGTGGACGGTGGCTGGCTGCTGTCCGGTCAGAAGACGTGGAGTTCCCGGGCGGCCGTCGCGGATCGCGCTTTCGGGCTGTTCCGTTCCCACGACGGGGAACGGCATCGTGGGCTCACCTATCTGATGTTCGGGTTACGGGAACCCGGAGTGACCGTCCGGCCCATTCGGCAACTCGACGGCACCACCGGATTCGCGGAGATATTCCTCGATGACGTGTTCGTTGCGGATGCCGATGTGATCGGCGTTCCCGGGGACGGCTGGCGGATCGCGATGAGTACCGCCGGACACGAGCGGGGCTTGTCGCTGCGAGGTCCAGGACGGTTCACCGCGGCCGCCGCCCGGCTGATCGGACTCGGCCGGAACCGGCGGGTGGCGGACTCGTGGATCGCGGCCCGGGCGTACCGGATGCAGGCCTGTGCGGCACTGGACGAGCCGGTCGCGCCGAGCGCCACCAAACTGTTCTGGTCCGCACTCGACGTCGACCTGCACGAGACCGCCCTGGACCTGCTCGGGCCGCTCGCCGAGACCGACGGCGGCTGGTCGGACGGCTACCTGTTCTCGCTGGCCGGGCCGATCTACGCGGGGACCGACGAGATCCAGCGGAGCATTCTCGCGCAGCGGGAGCTGGGGCTGCCGCGATGAGACTCGTCCCGTCGGCGGAGCAGCAGGCGTTCGCAGCCGCCCTGCACGAGATGCTGGCCGAGGCGGACACCGGCGCGATCGCGGCGGCCTGGGCGGACGGTGACACCGGGCCGGGCCGGCGGCTGTGGGCGGCGCTCGGCGACCTCGGGGTGACCGGGCTGCTGACCGACGGCGGGCCGGACGATCTGGTCGTCGCCGCCGAGGAGCTGGGACATCACGCGATCCCCGGGCCGGTCGCCGAGACGATCGCCGCGGCACCACTGCTGGTCGGCGATGACCTGCTGCCGGATCTGGTCGCCGGGCGGCTCCTCGTGTCGCTCGCCGCACCGCCCTGGCTCCCCCTCGCCGCCGACGGCGACAGCGCCGACCTGATCCTGCTGATCACCGGCGAGCAGCTCCGCGCCGGGTGGCCCGGGACGGTGCACGGCTCGCTGCATCCGGCCCGGCGGCTGGCCGAGGTCCGGGCCGGTGAGCTGCTCGCCACCGGCCGGCCGGTACGGCGAGCCCTGGAACTCGGGGTGCTGGCCTGCGCGGCACAACTGCTCGGGGCCGGGCGGGCACTGCTGGAGACGTCGGTCGGGTACGCGCGCAGCCGCACCCAGTTCGGCCGGCCGATCGGTTCGTTCCAGGCGGTGCAGCACCGGCTCGCGGACGTGTCGGTGGCGCTCACCTTCGCCCGGCCGCTGTTGCACGCCGCGGCGGTCACCCTGCGTCCGGAGGACGTGTCGGCCGCCAAGGTCGCGTGCGGGGAGGCGGCGGTGCTCGCGGCGCGGGCGGCGTTGCAGGTGCACGGGGCGATCGGGTTCACCCGGGAGCTAGACCTGAGCCGCTGGCTGACCCTCGTGCCGGTACTGCACCGCTCGTGGGGCACCGCCGATCAGCACCGGGACCGCATTCTGCAGGAGGTTTCATGAGCGAGCTCGCGAGCGCATCATCCAGCTCAGTCGACAAGTCGTCCCGACGCTGGAGCGCAGCGGAGGTGGCGGGATGAACGAATCGGCGGCGTTGCGGGATTCCGTCCGGCGGCTGTTGGCGGATCACGGGGACGATCCGGGGCTGTGGGGGCGGCTGTGCAAGGAGATCGGCGTCGGCGGGCTGACGGTGCCCGAGGAGTACGGGGGCTCCGGCGCGACAGTCGCCGAGGCGTCGATCGTGCTCGAAGAGTGCGGACGGGTGCTGAGCGGCGTACCGGCAATCGGGTCTCTGCTCGCGGCCCACGCCCTGCTCGGCGCCGGGCCGCAGACCCGGGCCAGGCTGCTGCCTCCGCTCTGTGCCGGGGACCGGGTGGTGGCGCTGGCCTGGAACGGGCCCGCGGTGATCGACGGCGACCGGATCACCGGAAGCTTCACCGACGTGCTCGACACCGCAGCGGCGGACACCCTGCTGATCGCCGCGGCCGGGGAGATCGTCCAGGTCGAGGGCGCGATCCTGGAACCGCAGCCCACCCTCGACCTGAGCCGGCCGCTGACCACCGTGCGGCTCGACGAGGCCCCGATCGTGTGGAGAGACGCATCTCACACCCTCCCCGGACTGCGGGATCTGGCGTGCTCTGCACTGGCCGCCGAACAGGTCGGCACCGCCGAGCGCGCCCTGCAGCTGACCGTCGAATATGTGAAGGTCAGGCACCAGTTCGGCCGGCCGATCGGCTCGTTCCAAGTGCTCCAGCACCGGCTCGCCGACCTGTACGTCCGCGTTCAAGCAGCACGCTCCGTGATCGGCAACCCCACGGTGGCGAAACTCTGGTGCTCGGAGACGCTGCGCGCGGTCGCCGCCGAGATGGTGCAGATGCACGGCGGCATCGCCATCACCTGGGAACACGACGCCCATCGGTACCTGCGCCGGGCCTGGGCCTCGGCGGACCTGTTCGGCACCCCGGCCGCCGAGGTCGCCCGATTGGCCCCGGAATTTCTGGACACCTGATCGGTGATGAACCGGCCCCCGCCAACTAGCATGATCCGGTGCTTTCACCGGGAGTCGTGCTCAATGGCCGCTATCAGCTCACGCAGCGCATCGCTGCGGGCGGTATGGGCGAGGTGTGGCGTGGCAACGACGTGATGCTCAAGCGGGACATCGGCGTCAAGGTCATCCTGCCGGCGCTGATGTCGGACCGGGACTTCATCACCCGGTTCCGCTCCGAGGCCCGGATGATGGCGGCGCTGCGCAACCCCGGCATCGTGCAGGTCTACGACTACGGCGAGAACGCCGAGGTCGACGGGCGTCAGCTCGACTTCATGGTGATGGAGTTCGTCGAGGGCACCCCGCTGACCAAGCGCATCCAGCAGGCCGGCCGGATCAGCCCGGTCGACACCATGCAGATCATCGCGCAGGTCGCCGACGCGCTGCACACCGCGCACGAGGCGGGCATCGTGCACCGCGACGTCAAACCCAGCAACCTGCTGGTCCGGCCGAACGGCTCGATCGTCCTGATCGACTTCGGGGTCGCCCGGGAGACCGCCGTCGAAGGCATCACCGGCACCAACGTGGTCCTGGGCAGCGCACACTACATGGCACCCGAGCAGGCCGAGGGCCAGAAGGTCACGCCGCTCACCGACGTCTACGCGCTCGGCGCGGTGGCCTACGCCTGCCTCACCGGCCGGCCGCCCTACGTCGGCGACAACCCCCTCGCGGTGCTCGCCCAGCTGGTCCACGGCAAGCCGCCGGTGCTACCGCCGGACGTTCCGGCCGGGGTCGCGGCGGTGGTGCTGCGGGCCCTCGACCGCGAGCCGCAGCGCCGGTTCCCGACCGCTGCCGCCCTCGCCGCGGCTGCCCGGGCGGCGGCAAGTCAACCCCATGCCAACCCCGCCCCTGGGTACGGTGGACAGACGCGCCCGTATTCCGCGGCAGCCGGTGGCTTCCCGCCTCCGGGCCAGGGCACCGGATCGTTCCCGGGGCGTGGTGGACCGTCCGGGCCGTTCCCCGGCCAGCAGGGCCCCGGCACCGGTTCGTATCCCGGTCAGCAGGGTCCCGGCACCGGTTCGTATCCCGGTCAGCAGGGTCCCGGTACCGGCTCCTACCCCGGCCGTGCCGCCGCCTCAGGTCCCTACCCGGCGCAGGGTCAGGCCTCCGGGCGTTTCCCCAACCAGCGTCCCGGGGCGCCCGGTGGTTTCGCCGCCGGCGCCGCCTCGGTCGGCGCCCCGTCCAACGGTGGCGGTGGCTTCGGGGATCCGCCCTCGGGCGGCTACTCGACCGGCGGCTACAACTCCGGTGGCTACGACTCCGGCAACTTCACCACCGGTGGGGCGCCGGCCCAGCGCAGCAAGAGCACCATCGCGCTGGCCTCGATCGCGGTGGTCGCCGTGATCGTCGGCATCGGTGTCGTCGCGAACAGCCTGTTCTCCGACGATGCCGACCCCAGCCTGCAGGCCAACGACTCCGGGATCCCGGCGGCCACCGACGAGGTCAGCCCCACCGCGAAACCGTCGAAGAGCCCCAAGGCGACGAAGACGACGAAGCCCGCGCAGGAAGAGGAGCCGGAGGAGGAAGAGGAGGAGACCTCCCAGCCGGAGGAACCGGAGACCAATCCGTACACCCCGCAGCAGCTCTGCGGTGACGGCTTCGACGCCCTGAACTCCCGGGACCTGATCGACAAGTCGGGCGTCAACCGTGGCACGGTCTACCTGCTCGGCAACTCCGACCGCACGAGGTGTGTGGTCACCATCCGCTCCGACAACCTCAGCCAGCGGACCTCGGTCGGCGCCAGCCTCGAGGTCCAGGACGGCGAGAAGAACGCCGACAAGGGCAACGAGCGGTACTACGTCGGCCCGGTCGTGGTGGAGAACGTCGAAGCGTGTGTCCGCTGGGGCGGCTCCATCGGCAACGTCACCTTCACCAGCGAATTCGAGCAGTGCCCGTCCTGACCGCGGTCAGCGGCGGTGCACCTCGGTGAGGTCGATCTCGACCTCGAACGGCAGCTTCAGTCGTGCTCCTCCCGCGCAGCCTCGATTCACCTGTCCGCCGCCGAATCACCCGGATGAGGTCAGATCCAGTCGGTGTGGCGGGGCCAGGAGAGGAGCGTGTCGACGACCTCGGGAGGGTCGTACGGGGAGATCGGGGTCGTGGTGGTGTATCTGCTCTTGTGGAACAGCAGGGGCGTGGTGTCACGGCAGGGGCCGAGAGTGGTGACCCGGCCGGTGACGATCGCGTGATCGCCACCCTCGTGAATCGCCTCCAGGTGGCAGTCCGCCCAGGTCAGGACGTCGTGGAGGACCGGTGAGCCGGACGGGGCCGGGGCCCAGCCGAGGGTGGCGAACCGGTCCGCGCCGCGGGTGCCGAAGAGGCGGGAGACGTCGCGCTGGCCGGCCGTGAGGATGTTGACGCAGAAGACGCCGGCGTCCCGGATCCGCTGCCAGGTCTCCGAACCCGCCTGCGGGCAGAACAGCACCAGTGGCGGGTCCAGAGACAACGGGGCGAAGGCCTGACAGGCGAATCCGGCGGGACCATCGGCATCGACCGTCGTGATCACGGT
This sequence comes from Actinoplanes sp., assembly GCA_035562875.1. Classification (GTDB taxonomy): domain Bacteria; phylum Actinomycetota; class Actinomycetes; order Mycobacteriales; family Micromonosporaceae; genus Actinoplanes. The sequence continues at coordinate 12,418 of DATMVU010000207.1, forward strand.
GATGCCCGTCGCGAAATGGCCGAACACCCGCCGGAATCGGGCGGGATCCGTGACTGCCGGAATGGTCAATGCCCGCCGCCGCCGGAGAATCGGTGACCCCACACGCTGTGCGCGGTGGTGTGCCGGGCTATCCAGGTGGTGTCGTCGACGGTCAGGCCGCCGTAACCGTATTCGATGTCGAAACCGCTCGGGGTTCGTACGTAGAAGGAGACCATCGCGTCGTTGGCGTGCCGGCCCAGCGTGGAGATCATCGGGGCCTTGTTGCGGGCACACCTGTCGATGGCGCGGCCCACATCGTCCAGGGTCTCGGTCTCGATCATCAGGTGGATCAGGCCGCTGGGCGCCGGGATCGGGGCCAGCGCGACGCTGTGGTGCCGGGGTCCACAGCCGAGGAAACGCATCCACAGCGGCTCGTCACTCGGAGGCAGTCCGATGTGTTCGGGGATCAGGCGCATCGAGTCGCGCAGCCGGAACCCGAGCACGTCGCCGTAGAAGTGCAGGGACGCGGCGTCGTCGTGGGCGGGCAGGACGACGTGGCCCATACCCTGGTCGCCGGTGACGAACCGGGTGCCGTGGGCGCTGAGGGCCGGCCGGGTGTCCAGGGCGGCGCCGCAGAAGAACTCCAGGCGGTTCCCGGCCGGGTCGTCGACGCTGATCAGGTGGGAGACGCGGCGGTCGGCGAGTTCGGCGGCGCCGGCCGGTTCGACGGCGATCCCGGCCTCCTCCAGGACCGTGGTCAGCCGGATCAGCGCGCCTGGATCGGCGAGCTCCCAGCCGGAGGCGACCAGCCGGTCCTTCTCGCCGGGCACCACCACGATGCGGGCGGGCAGCTCGTCCATCCGCAGATAGACGGCTTGCGGGTCGGGGCCGCGGCCCTCGGTCATGCCGAGCACCTTGACGCCGAAGTCGCGCCAGGCGGGCAGGTCGGTGGCCTCCACGCGCAGGTAGCCGAGGGATCGGATGAGGTTCGTCAACGTGCGCTCCCATCGGAAGGATCGTGAACCGTTCGGTGCGGCAGCGGCGACAGGCGGGATGAGTCGCTCTTCTCCGGCGCAAGGAAGTCGATGGCCAAGCGGTTGAACTCGTCGAATTTCTCCAGATGGACCCAGTGCCCGCAGCCGCCGAAGACGTGCAGGCTGGCGTTGCGCAGGATCTTGAGGGCGATCAGGGCGCCGTCGAGTGGGTTGACCCGGTCCTCGCGGCCCCAGACCAGCAGCGTCTCGTGGCGCAGCCGGTGGGCGTCCCGCCAGAGCAGTCCCTCCTCGAAGGTGGCCGGGTCGGCGAAGGAGGCGCCCATCTCCCGCATGGCCCGCATCGCGGCCGGGGTCACCGCGGCCTTGAGGCGTTCCTCGACCAGGTCGTCGGTGATCACCGAAGGATCGAAGACGAGGGTCCGGAGGAAGGCGGTCAGCCTGGCCCGGCTCGGGTCGCGGGCGAAGGCTCCGAGCCGCTTGACCCCTTCGGTGGGGTCGGCGGAGAAGACGTTCAGGGAGAGACCGCCCGGGCCCATCAGCAGCAGTCGCCCGGCCCGTTCCGGGAAGTTCAGCGCGAACCGCACGGCGGTGCCGCCGCCGAGCGAGTTCCCGATCAGGTCGACGCGCTCGATGCCGAGTTTGTCGAGCAGCTCGGCGAGTGCGGTGGCGGCCTCGGTGAAGTATTGGCCGGCGATCGGTTCGTCGACGGATCCGCCGTACCCGGGCTGGTCCACGGCGAGCACGTCGAAGTGCGGGGCGAGCGCCGGGATGGTGCGGCCGAAGTTGCTCAGGGCCGACGCGCCCGGACCGCCCCCGTGCAGGAGGACGACCGGCTTCCCGGCACCGTAACGGTGGAAGGCGAGTGTCATGTCACACCATAGCGTCGTTGAGCGGCAGGCCGAACTCGCCGCGACCGAACATGGACAGCGCCCGTTCCGGATCGTTTATCGCGTGGACCCGGCCGGCGTGGGCGTCCCGCCAGAAACGCTGGATCGGGGTGCCGGTGCGCAGGGCCCGGCCGCCGGAGCTCTCGAAGAGGCGGTCGACGGCACGGATCGACACCGCGGTGCCGCGGACCTGGTCCCGGCGGACCCGCAGCCGCAGCGGCATCGGCAGCTTCGTGCCGGCGGTGGTCAGGTCCATGAGTTCACGCATGCCGGCCTGCAGGGCGAACCAGGCGGAGTCGATGTCGGCGCCCGCTTCGGCGACCCGCACCTGGGAGTGCGGGTCCTCGGCGGCCTTCACTCCGATGTAGGAGGCGCGGACCCGCTCGCGGGTGTGATCGACGTAGGCCTGGTACGCCCCGGTGGCCATGCCGATGATCGGGGTGGTGATCGCATAGGAGAAGATCGAGGCGTAGGGGATCCGGTAGAGCGGCCCGGGATTCTGCTCCTGCCCGGGGCACAGGCAACGGGCGGTGTCGTTGAAGCTGAGCGACCGGTACTCCGGGACGAAGGCCCCGTCGACGACGATGTCGTTGCTGCCGGTCCCGCGCAGCCCGACGGTGTGCCAGACGTCTTCGATCGTGTAGTCGGCGGCCGGCAGCAGGAACGTCTTGAAGTCGGCGGGGGTGCCGTCCTCCCCGGGCGGGACGATGCCGCCGAGCAGGACCCAGGTGGCGTGGTCGCAGCCGGAGGAGAAACTCCATCGCCCGGTGACCCGGTAGCCGCCCTCGACCCGTTCGATCCTCCCGGTCGGTGCGTAGGAGGACGACATCCGAGTGCCGGTGTCGGCTCCCCAGACGTCCTGCTGGGCGCGGTCCGGGAAGAGCGCCAGCTGCCAGGCGTGCACTCCGACGACCGAGGCGACCCAGCCGGTGGAGCCGCAGGCGGAGGCGATCTCGCGGACTCCGGTGAGGAAGGTCAGCGGGTGTGCCTCGTGCCCGCCGAAGCGGGTGGGTTGCAGCAGGCGGAAGAAGCCGGTTTCGGCGAGCGCTTTGACGGTGTCCGGGGCCAGCGCGCGGCGGTCCTCGGTCTCCTGTGCACGCTCCCGCAGAACAGGTAACAGTTCTCTCACTCCGGCGAGGACCGCTTCCATGAGATGCCTCCAGGCTGGTTGGCCGCGTCTCGAGCGACCCCTATACTAGAACACGTTCTACCTAGGTACCAGGAGCGCTAGGCACCGGGAGCGGCAAATGAGCATCAGCCAGCAACCGCGCACCATCGACGTCGGCCGGCCGCCCGCGAGGTTCGCCCGGGGGTGGCACTGCCTGGGCCTGGCCGACGGATTCCGGGACGGGCAGCCGCACGCGATCGAGGCGTTCGGCACCAAACTGGTGGTCTTCGCGGACTCGCGCGGTGAGCTGCAGGTTCTCGACGGCTACTGCCGGCACATGGGCGGCGACCTCACCCAGGGCACGATCAAGGGCGACACGATCGCCTGCCCGTTCCACGACTGGCGCTGGCGCGGGGACGGCCGCTGCGTCGAGGTGCCCTACGCGCATCGCATCCCGATGCGGGCCCGCACCCGGTCCTGGACCACCTGCGAGCAGAACAGGCAGCTCTTCGTCTGGCACGATCCGCAGGGCAACCCACCACCACCGGAGGTGGCGATCCCGCGGATCGAGGGCGCGTTCTCCGACGAGTGGAGCGACTGGACCTGGGATTCGGTGCGGATCGACGGCTCCAACTGCCGCGAGATCATCGACAACGTGGTGGACATGGCGCACTTCTTCTACATCCACTTCGCGTTCCCGACGTTCTTCAAGAACGTGATCGAGGGCCATGTGGCGGCACAGTTCCTGCAGACCCGGCCCCGGCCCGACGTGCCCCTGTCGGCGAAACAGTCCGGGGACACCACGCTGCGGTCCGAGGCGGCGTACTACGGGCCGTCCTACATGATCGATTACCTGTTCAACGACTGGAACGGCCTGGAGATCGAGTCGGTACTGATCAACTGCCACTATCCGGTGGCGCCGGACTCGTTCGTACTCCAATGGGGTGTGATCATGAAACGCCTGCCGGGACTGACCAGGGAGCAGGCGGCGAAAGCGGCGGGCAAGTTCAGCAAGGGCATCGGCGTCGGCTTCCTCCAGGACGTGGAGATCTGGAAGAACAAGACCCGCATCGACAACCCGCTGCTCTGCGCCGAGGACGGCCCGGTCTATCAACTGCGCCGGTGGTACGAGCAGTTCTACGTCGACGTCGAGGACGTCACCGACGACATGGTGGCCCGCTACGAGTTCGAGGTGGACACCACCCGCGCTGTCGAGTCGTGGGAGGCCGAGGTGGCCGCCAACCAGGCCCGGGCGGCCGCTTCATGACCGGGCCGCCTTCACCGGGCCCCGGTTCGGGAGTTGGGCACGGCGGTTCGGGGGCCGAGCGGCGGGAGTATCTGGACGGAGGGCTCGTGCCGGTCTCGTGTGAGGTCTGCGGGTGTCAGGTCCGGGCCGGGCGGCGCAGTGTGATGCAGACCAGTGTGCAGTGGTCCGGGACAGCGTGTGAGCAGCTCGCCGCACTCGCCGGGGGACGGCCCACGGCACTGGTGCCGACCTGCCCGGCGCTGCGGGTCTCCCTCGACCGGGCCATCCGTGAGGGACGTCTGGAGGTGGGTTGATGGCGGGTTTCCGGCCGATGCGGGTGGCCCGGGTGATCGTGGAGACCGCGGAGGCCAGTTCGCTGGTCCTGGACGAGGATCTCGACTACCTGCCGGGGCAGTACCTGACGGTGCGCACGCCGGCCGGGGTGCGCTGCTACTCGCTCGCCAGCGCGCCGGGCACCGGGGAACCCCCGAAGATCACGGTGAAGCGGATGGCCGGCGGGCTGGTCTCGAACTGGATCTGTGACCGGGTTCGGGCCGGGGACGTCGTCGACATGGCCGGGCCGGCCGGGACGTTCACCCCACGGTCGCTCGACGACGAGCTGTTGCTGCTGGCCGGGGGCTCGGGAATCACACCGATCATGGGGATCGTGAAGTCGATGCGGCGCCCGCCGGTACTTCTCTACGCCAACCGGGACGTCGAATCGATGATCTTCCGCGACGAGCTGGACGGGCTGCTGCCGGTGATCCACTGGCTGGACCGGGAACGGGGCGTGCCCACCGCCGACGTGCTGAGCGAGCTGCTCCACCCGTACCGGGAGAGGGAGGCCTTCGTCTGTGGCCCGGAAGCCTTCGTGGCGGTGGCGGAGAAGGCGCTGCAGATCGCCGGAGTCCCCACGAACCGGATCCGGATCGAGCGATTCGAACCGGACCCGGCCGCCGAGGGCGGACCGGACACGGACGGGACATCGGATCGTGCAGCGGAATCGGGTGGCGGGCGGGATGCGATCGCCGAGGTGGAGATCGACGGGCGGTCACACGTGCTGCCATGGGCGGCCGGCCGACGGTTACTCGACGTGATCGTTGATGCGGGGCTCAACCCACCCTGGTCCTGTCGGCAGGGTCAGTGCGGGGCGTGCACGGTTCGCCTGGTCAGCGGGGAGGTCGAGCTGATCCACAACGAGATCCTGGAGGAGGAGGACTTCGCCGAGGGGTACACCCTGGCCTGCCAGGCGGTTGCGGTGAGCGAGCACGTCAAGGTTACTTATCAATGATTTCTGTACGTTTTTGCCCAGTCCCGCTCCGACCGCGCGAGGAGGCGCCGCCCGAGCGGTCGCGGACGCGACCGCCGGGCTGAAGCGTTGCCTCCCGGGAGGGGGTCATGGCTTGCGGGCCACCGCGCCGTACATGGCGATGTCCTTGTCGGAGATGTCCGCCGGGGTGTCGGCACCGGGGTGCCACTTGTGCACCTGGACCAGTCCGGGTTCGACCAGTTCCAGGCCGTCGAAGAAGGACAGCGCGGTGGGCCGGTCGCGGAAGATCAGGGTCTCGCCGAGGCGGTTGTACTCCTGCGCGACCTTGGCGAGCGGCTCCGGGTCGAACTCGTCGGTCGCGATGGACATCGCCAGGTAGCTGCCGGACGGCAGGACGTCGACGACCTGCCGGACCACGTCGAGGGCTTCATTGTCGTCCTCGATGAAGTGGACGATGGCGATCAGCAGCAGGCCGACCGGCTGACCGAGGTCGAGGGTCCGTTTGAACTCCGGCGACTCGATGATGCCGCGCGGGTCACGCATGTCGCCGGCGACGTAGGCGGTGCGGCCCTGTTCGGTGCCGAGCATCAGGGCGCGGGCGTGGGTGAGCACGAGCGGGTCGTTGTCGGTGTAGACGACGGCAGCGGTCGGGTCGGCCTCCTGCACGATCTCGTGCAGGTTCGGCGAGGTGGGCAGCCCGGTGCCGATGTCGAGGAACTGCCGGATGCCCTTCTCGGCGGCCAGGTAGCGGGCCACCCGGTGCATGAACGAGCGGTTCTCCCGCATGTGCACGCGCAGCGCGGGCCAGAGGACCAGGGAGTTCTCCCCGGCCTCCCGGTCGGCGGCGAAGTTGTCCTTGCCGCCGAGGATGTAGTCGTAGATCCGTGCCCCGTGTGCCCGATCGGTCTGGAGACCGTACTCGTTCACCGTTTCGCCGCGACTCTCCACCGAAGAACCTCCGTCAGACGACATCGCAAGATCGTATCCGCGTCTACAGTGGATCTCCAAAATAGGATGATCAGGCGAGTTCCCGGGCGATCGTGATCAACTGGTCCTCCTGGCCGCCCACCAGACGCCGCTCACCCGCTCTCACCAGGATCTCCGCACCGGACACCCGATAACGCTCGGCAAGCGCCCAAGCGTGCATGAGAAAACTGGAATAGACCCCGGCATATCCCATTATGAGAGACA
>DATMVU010000208.1:0-6120 GCA_035562875.1 Actinoplanes sp.
TTTTCGAAGGCCAGCCCCCACGGCACGTCCAGACCGGTGGCGATGATCTCCGGGCGGCTCAGGTCGATCGCCGTCTCCGCAGCCGGGGAGGCCGGCGGGGCGCCGGACGCGGCGGGCACCGGAGCGACAGCCGGAGCCGGCGGCTCGGGGGAGGAACAGGCGGTCAGGACGGCCACGCCGGCGGCCGCGACGGCGAGTCGCGTGATGGTCATCCATCAACCGTGCCACGCGCCGATGACAGGTAGCTGGGAGCGGACTACCGATATGTGGAAAATGATCGGTTCTCCCGGAATGGGGCCGGGAATCCGGATCAAGATGAGTCGGTGCGAGCTTCGGTACGGTCGCTCACGGCCGCGGTCCTCACCCTCACCGTGCTCCTCGGGCTCCCGTCCCGCCCGGCCCCGGCCACCCCCGGCGACCCGGCGACGATCCGCTGGAAGCCCTGCCCCGAGGACGAGAAGACCCAGTGCGGGACGATCCGGGTGCCGGTGGACTGGACCGTCCCGGCCGGCCCGCAGATCGACGTGTTCCTGGCCCGCAGCCCCGCCACCGACCCGAAGGCCCGGATCGGCACCCTGATGGTCAACCCGGGCGGCCCCGGGGTCTCGGCCGTCAACATGGCCCTCGACCACGAGTACTTCGGGACCGACGTCCGCCGCCGCTTCGACATCGTCGGCATCGATCCGCGGGGTGTCGGCCGCAGCGCCCCCATCCTGTGCGACCAGGACCTGGTCGACGCGCGACCGGACCCGCTGCTCGACACCGAGGCCGCCTTCACCGCGGCCGGCGACTACAACCGCCGGCTGGCCGCGGACTGTGCCCGGCGCAGCGGCCCGGTCCACGAGCACGCCGACACGGTGAGTGTGGTCCGGGACATGGACGCCGTCCGGCTGGCCCTCGGCGAGAACCGGATCAGCTTCTTCGGTGCGTCCTACGGCACCCTGATCGGCCAGCTCTACGCCGAACGCTACCCGGACCGGCTGCGCGCCCTGGTCCTCGACGGCGTGATGGACCACAGCGCCGGGGTGGACGCCTTCCTCACCCAGACCGCCGAGGCCGCGCAGGCCGCGTTCGACCAGTTCGTCGCCTGGTGCGGACGGGACGAGCAGTGCGCGCTGCGCGGGCGCGACGTCAAACGGATCTGGGCGGTGCTGATGGACCGGGCCACCGCCGGGACCCTCGTCGACCCGTACGACCCACCCGCCAAGCTGGGGGTCTGGGACCTGATCTCGGCGGCCTTCAGCGCCTTCTACGACCCGCAGTGGTACTCGTTCGCCTACTACCTGAAGGAGGCGTACGAACCGGCGCCGACACCCGCCGGCCGGCGGGCCGCCGAGCGGATCGAGGACCTCACCCCGCACAGCTTCCCCGCTGTCATGTGCCAGGACTGGGCCCTGCCGGTCGGCGGCTTCGCCGGTTTCCAGGCGCGGCTGCGGGCACTCGCCGCCCGGGCGCCGCAGGTGCGGGCGTCCCCGCTGGCGCTGACCGCCGTCACCGGCTGCCTGGGCCGCGCCGCCGCACCGGTCAACCCGCAGCGGCCGATCCCCGCCGCCGCCGGCCCGGTGCTGGTCGTCAACTCGCGGTTCGACCCGGCCACCGCCTATGTCTGGGCCCAGCAGGTGGCCCGTCAGATGGGCCCGGCCGCCCGCCTCTTCACCTACCAGGGCTGGGGGCACGTCGCCTACACGCACAGCGACTGTGTGCAGGGCACCGTCGACCGCTACCTGACCGATCTCACCCTGCCCGCGGCCGGAGCGAGCTGTCCGGCACTCGAACCGGAACCCTTCGGCGTGGGCTGATCGTTGATTCACCGGTCGTCGCACGGTAAGCAGATATGGACGACAGGCAATGTCCAACCTGGAGGGCCGATGCGGTTCCTGCCCGCGCTGACAGCGCTGTCCCTGACCACTGCCGGATTCGTGGTCACGTCCACCCCCGCGGTCGCCGCCGCGCCGGCCCCGACCGCCACCGGGTACGGCGGGGCGATCACCACCGTCGACGCCACCGCCACCGCTGTCGGCCTGCGGGTGCTGCGGTCCGGCGGCAACGCGATCGACGCCGCGATCGCCGCCGCCGCCACCCTGGGCGTGACCGAACCGTTCTCGGCCGGGATCGGCGGCGGTGGTTTCCTGCTCTACTACGACGCCCGCACCCGGTCGGTGCACACCGTCGACGGGCGGGAGACGGCGCCCGCGACGGCCGGGGAGCGATACTTCATCGACCCCGCCGACGGGCTGCCGTACGACTTCAACGAGGCCCGGGTCAGCGGCCTGTCCACCGGGGTACCCGGCACCCTGGCCACCTGGGAGTCCGCCCTGAAACGGTGGGGCACCCGATCCCTGGCGTCGTCGCTGCGGCCCGCCGCCGAGGTCGCCGACCGGGGCTTCCCGGTGGACGCCACCTTCCGCCGGCAGATCGCCGACATCCAGGGGGCGTTCGGGCGGTTCGCGTCGACGAAGGAGCTCTACCTACCGGGCGGGGCGCCGCCGGCGGTCGGTTCGATCCAGCGCAACCCGGATCTGGCGGCCACCTACCGGCTGATCGCGAAGCAGGGCACCGGTGTCTTCTACCGGGGTGCGGTCGCCCGGGACATCGTCCGGACCGTGCAGCACCCGCCGCTCGCCGCCGAGCCGGTGGGCACCTGGGACTACCCGATCCGGCCCGGAGTGCTGACCGGAAAGGATCTGGCCGGCTATCGGCTGCGGTACCCGGCGCCGACCCGGTCCGGGTATCGGGGCCTGACCGTTTACGGCATGTCCACCCCGTCCAGCGGCGGCACCGCGGTCGGCGAGGCCCTCAACATCATCGAGTCCGGTGAGCCGACTCTGCACCGCTACCTGGAGGCGTCGGCCCTCGCCTTCGCCGACCGGAACCGGTACGTGGGGTCGTACACGCCGAAGTCGGTCCTGAAGAAGTTGATCTCGGATGACTGGGCGAGTCGCCGTGCCTGCCTCATCAACCCGGTGAAAGCACTGGTCAAACCGGTGGCGCCGGGTGATCTGACCGGCACCGGATGTGCCACCGCGACGGCCGGCGCCAAGGTCGAGGAGGGGCAGAGCACCACCAACCTGACCGTCGCCGACCGGTGGGGCAACGTCGTCGAGTACACCTTCACCATCGAGGCGACCGGCGGCAACGCCATGGTCGTGCCCGGCCGTGGTTTCCTGCTCAACAACGAACTGACCGACTTCAACTTCGCACCCACCCAGGGTGACGCACACGACCCCAACCTGCCCGGGCCCGGCAAGCGCCCGCGCAGCTCGATGTCGCCGACGATCGTGCTGAAGGACGGCAGGCCGTTCCTGGCGCTCGGCTCACCCGGCGGCGCGACGATCATCACCACCGTGCTGCAGATCCTGGTCAACCGGGTCGATCTCGGCATGACCCTGCCGGAGGCCCTTGCCGCACCACGCGCGTCGCAGCGCAACAGTGCCGGGATCCAGGCCGAACCCGCGTTCCGGGCGGCGCACGGCCCGGCGTTGACAGCGCTCGGGCACACCTTCGCCGCCGACGTCGCGGAACTCGGCGCGGCCACCGCCATCGAGTTCACCCGCGGCGGCGGCTTCATCGCCAGTGCGGAACCGGTCCGCCGGGGCGGTGGGTCGGCGGCGGTAGGCTTGCCGACCGATGGATGAGACTTTCGCACTGGCCACCCGACGGGTGATCCGTTTCAGCATCGGCTACCTGGTGGCCGTGCTGCTGTCCGCGGGGCTCGGCCTGGCCGGGGTGGCGGCGCTGCGCTCCGGCGCGATCGACCCGCTGTCGCCCGGCACCCGCGCCTGGTACCTGCTCGGTGGACTGGTCATCGGCCTGATCATGGCGATCTGCGTGATCGGGCTGCTGGTCTCCACCGTCGTCTGGATCATCAGTGCGCACCAGGTGACACCGTCCGGACCCGGTGCGGCCGGGTACGGCGGGCTGGCCCTCGCCGTCCTGCTGGCGGCCGGCGGTGTCGTGTTCGACTCGGCGCTGGTCCAGATCGCCGGGTGGATCGCACTGCTCGCCGGGGTGTTCCTGGCCCGGGCCCGGATCCGTCGGGTGACCGGCCGCCCCGACCTGGGCGGCCGCCGGCTGCCGACGGTCACCAGCGACGACTGGGACGCCTCGAAATGGGACCCGGACGTGGTCAAGGAGATCGAACGCCGCGGCCGCCCTACTCCATAGGGAGCTTGACCAGCACCGTCGTCCCGGAGTCGTCGCCGGTCAACTCGATCGTGCCGTCATGCTTGTCCACCACCGCCCGGCTCAGCGTGAGGCCCAGCCCACTGCCCGGCAGGATCCGGTCATTGCCCCGCGCTGTCCGGAAATGACCAGTGAACAGGTGCTCTCGTTCAGCCCGGGGCACCTCCGAGGCGGCGTCCGAGACGGCCAGCTCGGCGAACCGGCCGGCGGTCCGCAACACCACAGTCACGTGCCCGCCGTCCGGACTGAACCGGACCGCACTGCCCAGCAGGTTCTGCACGATGTGCCGCAGCCGCTCCCGGTCACCCGGCACGATCAGCTCCCCGGGCAGCTCCGTGTCGATCTCCACCGGCACCCCGGCGAGCGCGGTCCGGGCCCGCTCCACCACCTCACGGACCACCAGAGCCAGATCCATCGGCGTACGACGGACGTCGGCATGTCCCGCATCCAGCGCCGACAGCTCCAGCAACTCGTTGATGATCTCCCGCAGCGCGCTGGTGTTCCGGTCGATCACCGCGATCAGGCGCGGCCCGTCCCGGACCAGCGTCACGTCGTCGGCCTCCCGCAACAACTCGGTGTACGCACTGATCGACGTCAACGGGGTGCGCAGTTCGTGCCCGATCAGGGCCAGATACTCGTCCTTGCTCCGGGTCAGCTGCCGTTTCAGATCCTCCACCCGGCGCCGCTCGACGAACTGCCCCAGATGCGCGGCGACCCCGGACAGCAGCGCGACCAGCTCGTCCTCCGGATCCTCGATCGCGTCCGCGAACACCGTCAGCACCCCGATCGTGCCCGACCCGTCATGCACCGGGATGGCCAGGGCCGTGTGCAGCCTGTCCGCCGACGTGTCCGGGGAGATCAGGCTCTGCGGGCGGCCCACATCCCGGATCCACAGCGGCTTGTCCACCTGCCAGCACCGGCCGGCCAGCCCCTGCCCGAACGCCAGCCGGTCCGGCACCGGGATGTCCGACGGCCAGCCCGGTGTGCTCCACCGGGCCACCGCCTCGATGTCCTGCCCGTTCACCATCCACAACTCGGCATGCACCCAGCTCAACGTGGTCACCACGGCCTCCAGCACCCGCGGGCCGGCCGCCTCGACACTCGCCGCCTCCGCGCACGCCGCCGTCACCGCCAGCTCACAACTGCGGAACCGTTCGGCCCGCCGCTGCCGGGTCACGTCCTGCACCGCCTGCACCGCACCCACCACCCGGCCGTCCGGGCCGTGGATCGGCTGCGCGTCCATCAGCAGATACCTGTTGCGCCGCCCCCGGGCCACGGTGACCGGCACATCCCGGACCCGCTCGCCGCGCAGCGCCCGGAACAGGCCAAGCTCGTCACGTTCCAGGGGCATCCCCGACACGTCGGTCAGATCCCGCACGTCACCCACCGCGGCGTCACCCCAGAGCCGGTGCATCCGCTCGTTGACGAACACCACCCGCCCGGCCGCGTCGCACGCCGACAACCCGTCGTGCAGGCTGTCCAGCACCGCGTCCAGGAACCTGTGCTGCTGCTCCATCTCGTGCCGGGCCAGCTGCTCCCCGATCAGCAGGGTCGCCACCTCGGCGGCCTCGGCCACCGCCGTCACCTGCGCCGCCGTCCACTCCCGGGGAAGGCGGTCGAAGGCACAGCACACGCCGAGGACCAGACCCACCCGGTCGTGCACCGGATGACCCAGATAGGCGCCGTTCGCGTCGGAGACGATCAACGGGGCGCCGGTACGCATGACGACGGCACTCCGTTCGGTGCCGTCCGCCGGATCGCCCCAGCTTCCGTACAGTCGCAGTTCGTCACCCTCGGCGAACTGGATGCAGGCGCCCGCCGCGCCCGCCGCCCTGGCCGTCAGCGCCGCGAGCTGATCGGCGGAGCCACTGGTCAGGACGCCGCGGTGCAGTGCGAACCCGTCGTCGCTCCCGCCATCACCGAGGACATCCCGCCGCA
>DATMVU010000209.1:0-2047 GCA_035562875.1 Actinoplanes sp.
GGGTGTGACTCAGGATCGTGTCGTTTGAGTGGGTTGCCTTGTCACCCTCCTAGTCTGAGATACGTAGTTTCCCAGAGCTAGGGGGCATGATGGTGGTCGTGTTCGAGCAGTGGAGTGAGGCCGAGTTGGACGCTGAGCGTCGCCGGTTGGTCGACAGCCTTGCCGGGTTGTCGGACTTCACTCCGGCGTCGTTGCATGAGGAGTGGCGTCGGTGCGGGAAGCCGACCTGCCATTGCGCCAGGCCGGGCGATCCGGGGCATGGGCCACGTCACACCCTCGTCCGCCGACAGGAGGGCCGGGTGGTGACCCGGCAGGTCCCGGCACCGATGGTGGGTGAGTTCAGCGAACGGACCGGCCGGTGGGTCGACTTCCAGAAAGCTTGCGGCCGGTTGGCCGAGGTCAACGCCGAGGCCGACCGGCGCCGATTACTCACCGGGATCGGTGACCGGCGGCCCGCGACGAGGGCCGAAAAAGGGGGCTCCAAACCGGGTCCGACGACATCGACCGGTTGAAGACCGCAGTCATCGAGGCGGTCAGCGCCGATATCGATCGGTTCGTCACGGACGCGGCTGTGGCGTGGCATGTCCCCGGACAGGTACTCGCCCTGGTCGAAACCGCCGCCCGGGAAACGGCGAACCGGATCGGACAAGCACTGATCCAACACGCCCTCCAGGTCCCCGCGGGCCGGGCCCACGAACCGGTTTCGTGTCAGGAGGGCCACCGGGTGAGGAGGGTGGGCGCCCGGGCTCGGACGATCCGTACCGCGCTCGGCGTGGTCAGCTTGGAACGTCCCTGGTGGCACTGCAGTACCTGCCACGCCGGGTTCGCCCCCCTCGAGACCCGCTACGGCATCGGCCCCGCCGGGACCTCTCCCGGGTTTGACAAGGTCCTGGCCCTGGCCGGCACCGAGCAGTCCTACCGGGCCTCGGCGTCGCTGATCACCGAGTTGACCGGGATCGTGTTGGCGTCAGCCTCGGAGGTGGCCCGGACCACCCGCCGGGTCGGTGTGACCGCCCAGGACCGGGCCAACGCCGAGACCGCCGCGATCAAGGCCGGCACCGTCGTCCCCCTCGTGGCCGGCCCGGCGCCCGATGTCGGCTACCTGCTGATCGACGGCACCGGAGCCCCGATGGTCCCCCGAGAGACCGAAGGCCGACCAGGCAAATACCCCGACGGTCGGGCCCGGACCCGGGAGGTCAAGATCGGCTGCCTGTTCACCCAAGCCACCGCCACACCAGGCGGCGAGCCCGCCCGGGATCCCGGTTCGGCGTCCTACCTGGCCACCTTCGCTGATGCCGCCGGGTTCGCCGACCAACTCCGTGACGAACACCGCCGTCGAGGGTTCGACCGGATCCGGCAACCCATCGTGATCGGCGACGGCGCGAAATGGATCTGGGGCATCGCCGAACGCCTGTTCCCCGAAGCCACCCACATCGTCGACTACTGGCACGCCTGCGAACACGTCCACGACCTCGTCAAGATCTTCGACCACCTCCTGGCCGACCCCAAAGCGTTCACCCACCAGCTGATCGACCACCTCGACCACGGCGACATCAACGCCATCCTGACCGCGGTCGAAGCCTTGAAACTCGACCGCTACACGGGCAGACTCGCCGAACGCACCCACAAAGCGCTGGACTACTTCACCAGCAACAGCCACCGCATGCAATACCACCACTACCGGTCCCACGGCTGGTTCATCGGATCGGGACCCGTCGAAGCCGCCTGCAAAGCCATCGTCGCCCAACGCGCCAAGCAAGCCGGCATGCGCTGGACCACCACCGGCCTCGACCCCATCCTCACCCTCCGCACCCTCACCCGCTCCGACCGCCACCAGACCATCTGGGGAAACGACCTATCCCAGACCATCCCCGCCGACGCAGCCTGAACCACAAACCAGACGCACACCCATGGACGATCCTGATCGCCGAGAACTGTCGGACCCAGCATCTACCATGATCGGCGTGAGTGACCGCTTGATCGTCCGGGGTGCGCGGGAGCACAACCTCCGCAACATCAACCTCGACCTGCCCCGGGACGCGATGAT
>DATMVU010000210.1:0-4263 GCA_035562875.1 Actinoplanes sp.
TTCGGTCTCGGTCTGTCGTGTGTGGCACCACAGTTCTTCACCGCCGCCGCCGGGGTCGATCCGCGCCGCGCCGGGCGGGCTCTGTCCACGGTGGTGAGCATCGGCTACCTCGGTTTTCTGCTCGGCCCGATCGCGATCGGCGCCGCCTCGACAGTCGTCGGCCTTACCGTGGCCCTGTGGATTCCCGTGGTGCTGGCGCTCTTCGTGGCCGCCAGCGCCGGCAGCCTCAGGAGAACGGCATGACCAGGCGAACAGAGAGGACGACATGACCGGCCGGATGGCGAGGACGACATGACCAGCAGGATCGCGGTGATCGCCATCGACGCACTCGACCCGCCCCGGGTCGCCGAGTTCTGGATGGCCGTTCTCGGCTGGCAGATCGTCGACGAGGAGGGCGGAGTGATCAGTATCGGTCCGCCCGATGGTGTCGGCCCGGCGATCGACGTGGTGCGTGTGCCGGAGCGCAAGGAGCTGAAGAACCGTCTGCACCTGGACCTGCGCGCTGACGGCAGCAGCCAGGATCAGGAGGTCGAGCGGCTGCTCGCCCTCGGTGCCCGGCATGCCGACGTGGGGCAGGGGCCGGACGTCTCCTGGGTGGTGCTCGCCGATCCGGAGGGCAACGAGTTCTGCGTGCTCAGCCAGCCGGTAGGTATACCTAGTCCGCCCACCGGCTCCTGAGCGGTGAAGATAGGTGACCGGCTCCCCATGTCGCGACGAGCCGACGGGCAGAGGATCGACCCATCGCCACAACGATGGGAGACACGTCATGCTGGTTCACCCGAGCACCCTGATGGATCTGGCGCACGACCGGCAGCGGAATCTGACCGCCGAGGCCGATCGCTGGCGGCTGCTGTCGCTGGCCCGGCTGGCCCGCAGATGCCGGGCCGCAGCGCGGGTGGGCCGCGGACAGCCCACCGGTAGCCTGGCGTCGTGCGAGCGATCCGCGGTGGTACCGGCCCTGTGATGATCGGCCGGGAGAGCGAGCTGCGTCGATTGACGCGGCTGGCGTCGTCACCCGAGCCGGCCGTCGCGATCATCGCGGGCGAGCCGGGCATCGGGAAGACCCGCCTGGTGCAGGAGCTGCTGGCCACACTGCCGTCGACGACGGTGGTGCTGGTCGGGCAGGCCGAGCCGGGTTCGCTGTCCAGGCCGTACGAAGTGCTCCTCGACGCGGTCGACGGCCGTCCCGAAGTCGACGAGGAGCATCTCGCCGCGCTCACCGACGCCCGGCGCAGCCCGGTGGAGCGTCTGCACACCGGGCTGGCCCTGCTGGCGGACCTGACCGGCGACGCCCCGGCGGTGATCGTCTTCGAGGATCTGCACTGGGCCGATTCGGAGAGCGCCGCCCTGTTCGAGCGGATCGCCGATCAGCGTGGTCCGCGGCTGGTGATCGGCACCTATCGTCCGGACGAGGTGACCCGCCGGCAGCCGGTCGCCGGGCTGCTCGCCCGGATGGAACGGCGGCACGCGGTCGCCCATGTCCGGCTCGACCGGCTGACACCGTCGCAGACCGCGGCGCTGCTGGCCGCCGCGACCGGCGGTCCGGCCCCGCTGCGGGCGGTGACCGCGCTGCACCACCGGACCGGGGGCAACCCGTTCTTCCTGGAGGAGCTGTTGCGGGCCCGGCCGGGGGTGGACCTGGAGGAGCTTGTCGAGCATCCGCTGCCGTGGAGTCTGGCCGAGGTACTGCGCCGGCAGGTCGACGATCTGGAACCGGTCAGCCACCGGATCGTCGAGGCGGCCACCGTGCTCGGTCATCGGATCCCGTTCGACCTGCTCGCCGACGTGACCGGCGCGGGTGAGGACGTGCTGATCACGGTGCTGCGCGACCTGGTCACCAGGGGTGTGCTGGTGGAGGCGGGTGAGGACGAGTTCGTCTTCCGGCACGCGCTGGTGCGGGAGGCGATCGCCACGCAGATGCTGGGGCGACAGCGCCGCCGGTTGCACGAGGCGGCGTTGGACGTACTGCTGCGGGGTGGGTCTTCTGATCCGGCGATGGTGGCGCATCATGCGGCCGGCGCCGGGCGTTATGCCGACATGATCGCCGCGGCCCGGCGCGGGGCGGCCCTGTACCTGTCGATCGGGTCCGCCTACCAGGCGTTGCAACTGGCCGAGACCGGCTTGGACGAGGTGCCCGACGACGTCGAACTGTTGTCGTACGCGGCCCGGTCGGCGTGGCTGGCCGGGCTGCTCGACGATGCGGTCCGGTACGGCCGGCGCTGGCGGGATCTGGCCGGCACCGCCACCGAACGGGCGGAGGCGCTGTACCTGCTGGTCCGGCTGGCTTGGGAGCTGCGGGAGAACGACGAGACGCTGGTGCTGATCGGCGAGATCGAGACGATGATCGCGCAGTTGCCGCCGGGCGCCGATCAGGCACGGGCGATGACCGCTATTGCCCAGTCGGCGTATCTCTGTGACGACTTCGACACGGTGTTGCTCTGGTCCGATCGTGCGCTGGCGCTGGCCGACGAGTTCGATCTTCCAAACGTGCGCCTGGCGGCCCTGGTCGAGAAGGGCTCGATGCTCATCGACCGGGGCCGGACCGCCGTCGAGGGCCGGCGCATCCTGTCCGCTCTGATCGACGAGGCTGAATCAGCCGGTGAGTGGGTGCTCGCCGCCCGGGCACTGCACGCCCTGGTCGACGGCGAGCCGCCGGCGTCGCCGGCCGAGCACGCCGCCACGCTGGAACGGATGCGCATCGACGCGGAGCGGGCCGGTTTCGAGTCGCTGTCGGTGGCTACCTACTACCGGGGCCGCGCCCGTCTGGCTCTGCGTACCGGCGATCTGCGGGCCGCGATCCAGGCCCTTGAGGAGGGTCGCGAGCGGGATCGCAATTACCGGCGCCGGGGCCGCTGGGCCGAGTACCACGGCGTCTTCCTGGCCGGTCTCTACCTCGAGGCCGGCGCGTTGGACCAGGTGGAGGGGCTGATCGTCGACCTGGCCGCGGTTCCGAACAACCCGCCCGCGGTGATCCCCGGGCTGGCGTTCCACCTGGCCTGCCGGCGCGGTGATCTCCCGCGCGCGGAGACGGCCATGGATGAGTTGCTCGCCGCGCTACCCAGTCAGGCGTGGCGCAGCGGCGGACAGGCCCACGACCTGATCTCCGCGGCGCTGGAGCTGGGGCTGCCGGCTGAACGCCTCGATCGGCTCGCCGCCGCGCTGCTCGACGACGAGTTGTGGGACGCCCACCAGGCGCTGGCCGACGCGCAGATCGCCGAGTCCCGGGGCGGGCACGCCGAGGCCCTCGCCGGTTATCTCTCGATCGTCGACGCCCACATCCTGGGACCGGTGATCCGTGGAACGGTACACGTCAACGTTGCGCGGTGCCTGCTCGCCACCGGTCGTCCCGGCGAGGCGGCGACCCACGCCGAGGCGGCTGCCGTTCTGCTGGCCGACTGGGGCGGCTGGCGGGTCGCGGAACTCACCCGGGTCCGTTCTCGCCTGGGCCTGACCGAAACGGAACACTCGGTGACCGGCCCGGCCGCGCTCACCCCACGGGAACGCGAGGTCGCGGTCCTGATCAGCGACGGCCTGACCAACACCGAACTGGCCCGCCGCCTCTACATCTCCCCGAAAACCGCTGCCGTCCACGTCTCCAACATCCTCCGCAAACTGAACATCGCGTCCCGGACCGGGGTCGCCGCCCAGCTCACCCGCCGTTGAACCCCCAGGATCAAGACCATGCGCGGGTACGCCGTCCGGGTCCCCAGACGCAACGGCCCGTCCCGCCCGGTCCCGCGAGGCGGCCGGTGGCCCGGGCCGGCCCGCGACCGCCGGGCCGAATGCGGCCCACCAGGCTTCGCGGTCCCGCCTCGGGCCAGGCGGAGGACGCGTTCGGCGGTATCCTGTGTGTGTCCGATCAGGAGGTGATCAACGTGCATCGATTCTTGTGACGGCCCCATCCGGGGCTTCACGGAGCCGAAAGGTGCCCGTTGTGAGCAGAACCGACAAGACCCGCCCATGGTGGGTGCAGATGGTCGACGCGCCGATGGAGGCGTGCCGCCCGGTGCACGACCACCGATTCGGGCCGTGCACCCTGCCGTCCGAGATCACCGCGGCGAGTGTTTCGCTGACCACCCGTCCCGGCTGCTACTGGGGCGGCACCTGGTCCTACTGGTACCGCCGCTGCGAGAGCCACGGTTACCTCGAATGGCAGCACATGCGCCGTGAGGACCGGCGCCGCGACCGTCACCAGGCGAAGCGGGAGCTGAACCGCCGCCGTCTCGGATAGCTGGACGTGGGTTCCGGGGCAGCCGTTCCGGA
>DATMVU010000211.1:0-1808 GCA_035562875.1 Actinoplanes sp.
TCCGGTTCCGCACCGGCGGAGTGGTGGCGAGCAGCGCAACCGCCATGATCAGAACGGGCAGCAGGTGCAGGAACCGGAACCCCTCGAAATAGGGGGTCTCCCGGCATGAGTGTGGGCGGAAGAGACTGATTCCTTTCTGGATTCGTCGTCTGCTGGTCGGTGTCTTGGTGGTGGGTTCGTTGGCAAGCCGATCCGTACCGCAGCCGCGTAGCGGCGAGGAACGGAAGCGGCGCGGCAGTGGGTATTGACACGGGTCAGCCGGGCGGTGCGGGTCGGGCGGTGTGGTGGGGTTGTTCGTAGGGCAGGGTGCGGGTGATCGGTCCGCAGGTGAGCATGACCAGGCCGAGGGCGGCTTCGGCGGTGTGGAAGCCGCGGGCGCGGGCGATGATGAGACGGACCTGGGTGTTGAGGGCTTCGACGCGGCCGTTGTTGATGCCGGTGCGGATCGCGGTGAGGATCCCGTCTCGGTGTTTCCGGATGGTCTTGGCGGTTTTGACGAACGCGGGTAGCCGGGACCGGCTGGCTTTGGAGATCCACCGGTCGAGTAGTTCGATGACGGTGGTGGTGTCGAGGTCGCCGGCGAAGACGGCCCGGAAGGCTTCCTTCAACGTGTAGGCGCGCCAGAGGTCACCGCCGCGGCGTTTCAGCTTGCGTAGGGTGCTGTGCTGTTCGTCGGAGAGGTTGTTCGGGTTCTTCTGCAGCGCCCAGCGGGCGCCTTTGAACTTCTTGGCCGCGGCGGGGTCGACGGCGCGGAGCTCGTTCCAGACCCGGCGGCGTTCGGTGTCGAGGGCCTCACCGACGAGTTTCACCGCGTGGAACGGGTCGATCGCGATCGTGACCTGCGGGGCGTTGGTGGTGACGCTCTTGATGTACGCGGGGCCCATGTCCGTCGACACGGTTTCCAGTCCGGCGGTGCGCTGGTCGCCGAGTTCGGCGAAGAACGCGTCCAGACTGTCCGCCGACCGGCCTGCCGTGCCCCAGACGATCTTCTTGCGGCGGTGGTCGGTGACCAGGGTGAGGTACTTGTGGTGTTTACGCCAGGAGATCTCGTCGACGCCGATCTCGACCAGGCCGTCGAGCCGGTCGGCGTCCAGATGGTCGACACTGACGCGCTGGCAGATGCGTCCGATGGTGTCCCAGTCCAGGCGCAGGAACCGGCAGATCGTGGTCTTGTCGGTCTTGGTGACCAGGTACCCGGCCAGGTCGTCGAACACTCGGGTGAACCGGGCAGCGTGGCGGGCGAACGGGACCGCCTGCACCACGACGCCGTGGGTGGGGCAGGCCAGCCGGCACAAGCCGGCGCGGAGTTCGACGCGGTAGCGGCCGAAGTCCAGATGCCGCCACCACGACGGCACCGGCCGAGTGTCGTACCGGGCCCGGGTCCGGTAGTCGCAGTGCGGGCAGGCCAGCCGGCGGCTCCGCAGCGTCACGTCGAGGATCAGCAGGTTCGGATCCGTGGCCGGGAACGACACGCCGGACACGGCGATTCCGGGCAGGTCGAGCAACTTGTTCAGTAGCGTTGTAGCGCGCACGGCGGTGACCCGTTCAGCTCGGTTGATCTTCGCAGACCACCGAAGCTAGACGTGACACCCCGTGCGCGCCTCGTTACCGCACCGGCGTGTCCGTACCGCCTTGACCAGCAACAACATCCGCTCACACTTTCCCGGCCCTCTGCCCACACCTATGCCTGGAGAGCCTGCTTTTGACGTGCCGAGACGAACTGGAACGACTGGTGGTGGCCCGGGACGTCGTCGCGGGCCTGGTCCCGACGCCGCCGGTCGCCGCTACGGCTTCGGCGGGTGGCGGGG
>DATMVU010000212.1:0-9252 GCA_035562875.1 Actinoplanes sp.
CTCGTGCTGGCCGAGGTTGCACTCACCCTTGGCGCTCTCCGGGATCAGTCCGGCGCCGTACATCTCGTTGCGGATCCGGCGCAGCAGCGGCTCCACCCGGGCGGTGCCCAGCAGCGAGTAGTCCACGTTGTACTGGTTGGCCGGGATCAGGTCCCGGTAGTTCTTGCTGAACGCCTGCTCGTAGCTGTCCTTGTAGAGCACGAACTCCAGCTCGGTCCCGGCGTAGGCGGTCAGCCCGTGCGCCGCCAGCCGGTCCAGCTGGCGGCGCAGGATCTGCCGGGGTGAGGCGGGTACCGGCTGCCCGGCGGTGTCCAGCAGATCGGCCAGGACGATCGCGGTGCCGGGCTGCCACGGGACCCGGCGCAGCGTGCTGAAGTCGGGCTTCATCACGAAGTCGCCGTAGCCGGTGGACCAGGAGGACATCTCGTACCCGTCGACCGTGTTCATGTCGACGTCGACGGCGAGCAGGTAGTTGCACCCCTCACTGCCGCCGGACACCACCTCGTCCATGAAGAACCGCCCGTGCAGGCGTTTGCCCTGCAGCCTGCCCTGCATGTCGGTCAGGGCCAGCAGCACGGTGTCGATGCTGCCGTTGTCGACGGAGACGTCGAGTTCCTCGAGATCCATCTGTCAGTCCTATCAGTCGGTGGGCTCGCCGTGGTGGGCCTTCTCCAACACGTTCTGCTTCGGCCCGGTGAACCACTTGCGGGCGCTCGCGAACCACCAGACGGTGGCCGCCCCGAGCACCACCGCCACCGCGACGATCGTGTAGTTGAACGTCTCGGCGGTGATCGGCGAGGCGGGCGGGAGTACGAAGAGGACGCAGATGATCCCTACCCAGACGATCGCGATCCACCCGATCGGGGCGCTCCACTTCCCCAGATTCCACGGGCCGGGTTCGAAGTCCGGGCTGAGCCGGCGCAGCAGGACCGGGCCGACGTAGGCGATGTAGAGGCCGATCACCGCGATCGAGGTGGCCGCGAAGTAGGCGACGGTGTTCCAGAGCGACGGCAGCACCAGGATCGTGGAGAGGGTCACACACAGCCAGATGGAGTTGGTGGGCGTACCGGTCCGGGGATTGACCTTCTTCCAGATCCGCGAACCGGGGATCGCGTCGTCACGGGCGAAGGCGTACGACATCCGCGAGTTGGCGGTGACCGAGGCCATGCCGCAGAACCACTGCGCGACCATGCAGATGAAGAGCAGGAAGACTCCCAGATCCTTGCCGACCGCGTCGATGAAGATCTGCGCCGGGGGAAGGCCGAGATCGGTGCCCAGCGCTCCCTCGTAATCCTGGATGGACCAGGTGATCGCGACCAGCAGGACAAAACCGGCGATCACCGAGACGATCACCGACAACACGATGCCGCGCGGTGCGGCGTTGGCGGCGTCGTGGGTCTCCTCGGCGACGTGCGCGGAGGCGTCGTAGCCGGTGTACGTGTACTGCGCCATGAGCAGACCCATCAGCACCGCGTAGATCCCCGCACCGGCGAAGGTGAAGCCGGTGGCGTTGTAGACCTCGGTGAACACCTCGGAGATGGGTTTGTGCTGGTCGGGAACGACGGCGAGGATGCCGACGATGACCGCGACGCCGATCAGGTGCCACCAGGCGCTCACGTCGGACAACACCCGCACCAGGTTGACGCCGAACGTGTTCAGCAGCCCGTGCACGACGATGATGACCAGGAAGATCAGGAACGTGGACAGCGCCGTCACCTCCAGCCCGAAGGTCAGGCTGAGGAACGCCGCTGTGGTGATCGCCGCGCCGAAGTCGATGGCCGCGGTGACCGCCACCTCGCCGAGGAAGTTGAACCAGCCGACGAACCAGGCCCAGGCGGGCTTGTTCTTCTTGGCCAGCGCGGCGGCCCACCAGTAGAGGGCTCCCGCTGTCGGGTAGGCCGAGCAGACCTCGGCCATCGCCAGGGCCACGAAGGTGACCATGATCCCGACGAAGAGCCAGCCCAGAGTGATCGCGACCGGGCCACCGGCCTTCATGGCGATGCCGTACGAGGTGATCGCGCCGGCCAGGATCGAGATGATCGAGAAGGAGACGGCGAAGTTGGAGAAGCCGGAGAGCCGGCGGTGGAGTTCCTGCTTGTAGCCGAGTTGGGCGAGTCGTTCTTCGTCGGTGCTCATCGAGGTTGCCCCTCTACCCACGTAGGACTGTGACCTGAGCCACTGCTGGGGTCATGATCGCTCCGCCGTGTTACGGCAGTCAATGCACAGCGTTAATTGCATTGCCGCGCCGGTGACCCGATGCGAACCTTGAGTGACAGCGATCCCTCGGCAGGATCGCCAGTGGACACCCCTCCCGCGGCGGAGCGGGGCGCGGTCACCTCTCTCGAAGGATCAAGCGCCCGCCCCGCTCTGCCGCCTCCCAGATCAAGCATTCATGCAGGTCAGTCTGACTTTTGCCGAAAAAATCTACAGCGGCGACACTAGAAATTTCGGCGGAGGGGGCCTACCTTTGAGTTGTCGGTCACGGCCGGCAACGCAACTGGCACAGTCGCCGAGTTGGAGAAGGAGGACGAGATACCGCAGCAACGCGTAATCAAGACGTCCCCGGCCCGACGAGAGGTGATCGCAGCTGATGCCCAACACTCCGGTCGACTGCTAGCGGCACGCAGCCGGTCGACCACATGAGCCGGTTGAGAACCGGTCATCAGAATTGAAAAGCCAGGGCCCCGGTTACCCGCCGGGGCCCTGGACTGTGTCTAGATAGGTACATGGACCGTGACAGCCCGGTGTTCAGCATGGGCCGCGCCGCCAAATCCCTCGGGGTGACGGCGGCGTTCCTGCGCAGCCTCGACGAGGCCGGACTGATCGAGCCGGAGCGGTCGGCCGGCGGTCACCGTCGTTATTCACGTCATCAGCTCGATCTGGCCGCTCGGGTGCGGACCCTGCTCGACGAGGGTTTCCTGCTCACCGCCGCCTGCCGGATCGTCGCCCTGGAGGACCGGCTGTCCGCCGCCCACCGGCACATCCGGGAGCTTGGCGGCCGGGTGCACCCCGACGAGGACGCCACCATCCCCACCCAGACGCGCAGATCGTGATGTCCCCGACGACCCTCGACGAGTGGCGGCGCCCCGGCCCGACCGCCAGACAGCGCCGCATCGACGTGTGGACCGGACTGGCGGTGGCCGCCGTCGCCGTCCTCAACATCTTCCTCAGCCGTGGTGGCGGGCTGTTCGACTTCGTCCCCGCCGTCGACCCGCCGGAGCAGGTCGGCTGGGTGCTCGCCATCACCCTGCCGCTGACCGTCCGGCGGCGGCACCCGGAGGCGGTGGTGGTGATCGTCGCCGTCGCCCTGCTGGTCAGCCGGCAGCGGGGCATCCAGGAGTTGCAGGTGACCACCGGTGTCCTGTTCGCGGCGATCTACACGCTCGGCGCCTGGGGCCGGAACCGTGTCGTCTCCCGGAACCTGCGCCTGGCCGTCATCGGCTTCGCACTCGTCTGGATCACCGCCTCCCTCCTGCTGTTCTCCGGCCCGCTGCCGGCACCGGCGGTGACCGCCTCCCTGGCGATGAACCTCCTGGTGGTGAACACCGCCTTCTTCGCCTTCTGTCACCTGATGGGCGACGCCGTCTGGAACAGCGTCCGGCACCGCCACGAGCTGGAGGAACAGGCGGCGGAACTGCGGTCCGCCCAGGCACTGGCCGCCGAGCGTGCGGTCCTCGCCGAACGGGTCCGGATCGCCCGCGAGCTGCACGACGTGGTCGCCCATCACGTGTCGGTGATGGGGATCCAGGCGTCCGCCGCCCGCCGGGCACTGGACAAGGATCCGGTACGGGCCCGGACCGCGCTGTCCGCCGTCGAGGAGGGTGCCCGGACCGCCGTCGACGAACTGCGCCGGATGCTCGGCGCCCTCCGCTCCGGCGAGACCGAACAGGCCGCCGTCGAGCGGATCGGCATCGACCGGCTGCCGGAGATCGCCGACCGGGCACGGGAGGCCGGACTGGCCGTGGAGCTGGCCGTCTACGGTGAAGCGGTGCCGCTGCCCGAGTCGCTGTCCCAGGCCACCTACCGGATCGTGCAGGAGGCGGTGACCAACACCCTCAAACACGCGTACGCGCGGACCCTCGACATCCGGGTCCGCTACCTGCACGGGGAACTGGAGCTCGACGTCACCGACGACGGGCGCGGCGGTTCCCCGGCGGTCGGCGGGATGGGCCTGGTCGGGATGCGCGAACGGGTGTCCGTCCACGACGGTTCCCTGGAGTGCGGGCCACATCCGGACGGCGGCTACCGGGTGCGGGCGCGGTTTCCATACCAGGCGGGGGCCGCCGCATGACCGTCCGGGTGCTGCTCGCCGACGACCACATGCTGGTGCGGACCGGGTTCCGGGTCATCCTCGAGATGGAGGACGACATCGAGGTGGCCGGGGAGGCCGCCGACGGTGCCACGGCTGTCGAGATGGCGCTGCGACTGCGCCCGGACGTGGTGCTGATGGACGTCGAGATGCCAGGGATGGACGGTCTGGAGGCGACCCGGCGGATCGCCGCCGAGGGCGGGCCGTCGGTGCTGATCCTGACCACGTTCGACCGCGACGACTATCTGTTCGCCGCGCTCCGGGCCGGGGCCAGCGGATTCCTGCTGAAGAACGGCACACCGGAGAACCTGACCGAGGCGGTACGGGTGATCGCGGCCGGTGAGGCACTCCTGGCTCCCGCCGTCACCCGCCGGGTGATCTCCACCTTCACCACCGCGGGCGGCCCCGCCGTCCGCCTCGACCGGCTCACTCCCCGCGAGCACGAGGTGCTGGTCCTGCTCGCCGCCGGGACCACCAACGCGGAGATCGCCGCCACCCTGCGCCTCGGCGAGACCACGGTGAAGACGCACGTCAGCCGGGTGCTGGCGAAGATCGGGGCCCGGGACCGCGCGCAGGCGGTGGTGCTGGCGTACGAGCTGGGTGTGGTCGTCCCGGGTCCTCCCAGCGGATGACATACCGTGGCCCGACGACACGACGGGTCTCGATCAATAATGTGGACGCATGACAACCGTCCTGAACGTGGAGGCCGTGAACCGGTCCTTCGGAGATCGTCAGGTCCTCAAGGACGTGTCGTTCACCGTGGGTTCCGGCCGGCTGACCGGCTTCGTCGGAGCGAACGGCGCCGGCAAGACCACCACCATGCGCATCATCCTGGGGGTGCTCGCCCCCGACAGCGGCACGGTGACCTGGCACGACGCCCCGATGACCCGGGCCGCCCGGCAGAGTTTCGGCTACATGCCGGAGGAGCGCGGGCTCTATCCGAAGATGACAGTGGGCGAGCAGATCGTCTATCTGGGCCGGTTGCACGGGCTCAGCACCGCCGACGCCAAGCGCCGCACCACGGCCCTGCTGGAGCGGCTGGAGCTGGCCGAGCGGGCCGGTGACACGGTGGAGAAACTGTCGCTGGGCAACCAGCAGCGGGCCCAGATCGCCGCGTCCCTGGTGCACGACCCGGAGCTGCTGGTGCTGGACGAGCCGTTCTCCGGCCTCGACCCGCTGGCCGTGGAGAACGTCCTCGCCGTGCTCCGCGAGCGGGCCCGGGCCGGGGCCGCGGTGCTCTTCTCCAGCCACCAGCTCGAGCTGGTCGAGCGCCTCTGCGACGACCTGGTGATCATCGCGGACGGCACGATCCGGGCCGCCGGCTCGCGTACCGGCCTGCGCGAACGGCACACCCTCCCCCGCTACCGGATCGAGGTGGAGGGCGACGCGGGCTGGCTGCGTGACGAGCCCGGCGTGACCCTCACCGAGCTGGACGGCGCGCAGGCCGTCTTCGACCTGGCACCGGGCGCCGACGAGCAGGCGGTGCTGCGGGCCGCCCTGGCCCGGGGACCGGTGCGGGCCTTCGCCCCGGTGCGACCGTCCCTGGCCGAGATCTTCCGAGAGGTGATCCGATGACGACTCTCCAGGCCGCCCGTCTGGTCTTCGGCCGTGAGCTGCGCGCCAAGCTCCGGGACAAGGCGTTCATCTTCAGCACCGTGTCGTTCCTGGTCGTGCTGATCGGGTCGATCGCCATTCCGGCCATGCTCAACAGCGGCCCGACGAAGGTGGCGGTGGTCGGCGGCACCTCCGCGCCGGCCCTGCGCGCGGCCGCCCTGGACGTGCAGGAGGTTCCCGACGAGGCGACCGCCGAGCAACTGGTCCGCGACGGTGACGTGGCCGCCGCGGTGCTGCCCGGCCCGCGGGTGCTGGCCCTGGAGGAGTCGCCGGCCGAGGTGGTCGGCATCCTCAGCACGGCTCCGGCCGTCGAGTTGCTGCAGCCGCCGCCGTACGACCCGGTCCTCGCGATCTTCGTGCCGCTGGGCCTGGCCATGCTCTGCTACATCACGTCCCTGATCTTCGGGTTGCAGATCGCGCAGAGTGTGGTGGAGGAGAAGCAGACCCGGATCGTGGAGATCCTGGTCGCCGCCATCCCGGTCCGGGCGCTGCTGGCCGGCAAGGTCGCGGCGATCACGGTGCTCGCCTTCGCCCAGATCGCACTACTGGTGGTGATCACTCTGGTCGGCACCCGGGTCGCCGGGCTGGACACCGGGGTGATCGACGCGATCCGGCCGGCTCTCGGCTGGTTCCTGCCGTTCTTCATCCTCGGCTTCGTCATGCTCGCTACTCTGTGGGCCGCCGTCGGCGCGCTCGCCGCCCGGCAGGAGGACCTGGGCAGCACTTCCGGGACCGTTCAGATGCTGGTGCTGATCCCGTTCTTCGCGGTGATCTTCATGCGGGACAACGACGCGGTGCTGACCGCACTGTCGTACCTGCCCTTCTCGGCACCGATGGCCATGCCGATCCGGATCTTCGAGAACGACGCGGCCGGGTGGGAACCCTTCGCCGCCCTGGCGATCCTGGCCGTCAGCGCGGTCGGCCTGCTGTTCGTCGGCTCCCGGGTCTACCAGGGTTCGCTGCTGCGCACCAACGGCAAGACCTCGTTCGCGGCGGCCTGGCGGACCCGCAGCACGGTCGGCTAGGCGACGCGGCGGACGATGGCGAGGAGGGACTCCTCGACGTCCTCGATGGGGCGGTCGGGCTGGAAGACCAGCCAGTCCACCGCCACCACCAGGCCCACCCCGAAGAGGGCCGCGGAGGCGACCCGGACGTCCAGGTCGGCCGGCAGGTCACCGGAGTCGACACCGGCCCGGACCGTCTCCGCGATCACCCCGATCGCCTGCTCGCGCAGCAGGATCAGGGTCTGCTGCCACTCCCGGTTGGTCCGCCACATCTCGGAGAGCAGCAGCTGGGCGAACGCCCGATAGGTGCGGATGTACTCCAGCTGGGCCCGGATCAGCGCGCGCAGCGCCTCCCGCGGTGGCAGGCCCGCCACCGCGGTCCGGAACTGCTCGGTGAGCAGGCCCACCCCGTGCCGCAGCAACTCCTCGAACAGGTCCGTCTTGGACTTGAAGTTGTAGTAGACGGTGCCTTTGGCGACCTTGGCCCGCAGCGCGATGTCGTCCACCGTGGTCGCCGAGAACCCCTGCTCGGCGATCAGCTGGACGGCCGCCTCGTACAACTTCTGCCGGGTGTCCGCCCGTCGCCGGCTCCGCCCGTCCATCTCCACGGGTACAAACCTAGAGGACCAGTTCGGGGTGCAGGTCGGCGGTGCGCATCCGGCGTTTACGAGCCGCCAGCAGGACGGTCAGCAGCAACGCGCCGAGACCGAACGAGGCCAGGACCACGGTGTCGTGCACCACCACCGAGCCGGTGCCCCCGTCGATGGCGTGGCGGACCGCTTCCACCACGTACGTCATCGGCAGTAGGGGGTGGATCGTCTGGAAGAAGTCCGGTGACGTCTGCACCGGGTAGGTCCCGCCGGACGAGGTGAGCTGCAGCATCAGCAGCGCCAGGGCGACGACCCGGCCGGCCGGGCCCAGGGCCGCACCGGCGAGCTGGAGGATCGCGGCGAAGACGGTTGCGGTACCGGCCATCAGCAGCCAGGTCACGCCGCCGTGCACCGGGTTCAGGCCGAGGACGAGATGCACCACCGCGTAGAGCAGGGTCGCCTGGATCACACCCATCACCACCCCGGGCAGCAACCCGGCCAGGGCGACCCGCAGCGGCGGGGCACCGGACATCAGGTAGCGCCGGTTCAGCGGCCGCAGCAGCATGTAGTTGATCATTGCGCCCACCCAGAGAGCCAGGGCCAGGAAGTACGGCGCGAACCCGACCCCGTAGGTGGCGGCCGGATGACGCACCACCCGGTCCAGCGACACCGGATCGGCGAGCACCCCGGACCGCTCGGCCGCGTCGTCGTAGCCGGGGATCTCCGCCGCGCCGTCGGTGAGCCCGTCGGCCAGGCGGCCCGCGCCGTCGGTCAGATCACCGAGGCCGGACGCCAGATCGTGCCCGCCGGACGACAGGGTGGCCAGGCCACCGTCCAGTTCCCGGGCACCGCTGGCCAGCCGGAAGACGCCGCCGCGCAGTTCGGTCGCCCCGGCCGCGGCATCAGCGGTGCCGATTTTCAGGCGTTTCGCACCGGTGGCCAGTTGATCCAGGCCGTCGGCCAGCGCGTCCACCTGTCTCCGGGCGGCGGCGACGTCGTCGGCCAGGTGCGGGGCGGCGTCGGCCACCGCCCGGGCGGTCTTCGCCACCTGGCGCAGCCGGGTGCGCAAGGTGTCCAGGTCGGCGCTGTCCAGACTCGACCGCACCCGCTCGGCGTCGGCCACCAGCCGGTCGGTCAGAGCCAGCGCCTCCGGCTGCCCGTCCAGGTATCCCCGCAGCTCTCGAGCGTCGGACCCGATCCGGTCGGCGGCGGTGTCGAGTTCACCGAGATGGTCGGCGAGGCGATCAGCGCCGTCCGCCACCAGGTTCGCCGCGTCCTCGATGGTCTGCGCGTGGTCTCGCAGCACCGGCCCGGCCTTGTCGGCGGCGGCGTCCACCGCCGACGCCAGCTTCCGGCCACCGGCGGCTGCCTGGGCGGTACCGGATGCCAGCTGTCCGGCGCCCTTGTTCAGCTGCCGCAGACCGTCGGCCAGATCGTCGGCGCCGGTCCCGGCCTGGCGCAGCCCGGCCGCCAGCCGGCCGGCACCGTCGTCGGCGGAGTCCAGGCCGTCGGCCAGCTTTCCCGCACCGGTCTCGGCGGTGCCCGCGCCGTCCCGCAGATCGGTGGCCCCGTCAGCCGCCTTCCCGGTCTGCCCCTTCAGGTCGGTGAACCCGATCAGCATCCGGTCGAAGTACTTCGCCGACGCTCTCGCCGACGCCGCCGCCCGCACCTCGTCGAACGCGGTCCGCGCGAACACTCCGGACAGATAGTTGGTGGCGTCGTCACTGACCGCCCC
>DATMVU010000213.1:0-5063 GCA_035562875.1 Actinoplanes sp.
GTGCGGCTCAACGAGGCGTACTGGTCGGAGGCGCACGCGATGCTCGAGCAGATCGACAGCCTGGACCGTCGGATCGCGGCGGGCATCCGGCACGGCCATACCGCCTATGAGGACCCCGGCGCGATCTTGATGAAGCTGCGCATGGACGAACCCGAGGAGTTCGCCGCCTGCGCGGGGGCCGGGGTGCAGGGGCTGGTGCCCGACCTGGCCGCGTTCTGGAGCCGATACCTGGTCCATGCCAAGGAGACCGGCGAGATCCACGCAAACCTCGACGTGCCCGAGGCCGCGGAATGGGTGGCGCGGGCGCTGCTGTCGCTGGCCACCATGCCCGGCGAGCATCTGCATCCCGGTGATTACGACGCGGTGCTGACGCATGTGCGCCGCTACGTCATGCCGGGACTGACCAACGACCCCACAACGAGTTCGGCGCGCTGACCCCCGGGTCAGCGGGGTTCAGCGCGCCGAAACCACGCGATCAGTCGTCGCCGTTGCTGCCCGGCGCGGTCTTGGAGACCTGGACCAGGAACTCGTAGTTGGTCTTGGTCTTGCGCAGCTGGCTCATCAGCAGGTCGATGGCCTGGTGGCTGTCCAGACCCGAGAGCACCCGGCGCAGCTTGTGCACGATCGCGAACTCGTCGGGACCCAGCAGCAGCTCGTCCTTACGGGTGCCGGACGGGTTGACGTCGACGGCCGGGAACACCCGGCGCTCGGCGATCTTGCGATCCAGCTTGAGCTCGGCGTTACCGGTGCCCTTGAACTCCTCGAAGATGACCGTGTCCATCATCGACCCGGTCTCGACGAGCGCGGTCGCGAGAATGGTGAGCGAGCCACCGTTCTCGATGTTGCGCGCCGCGCCGAGGAACCGCTTCGGCGGGTAGAGCGCCGTCGAGTCGATACCACCGGACATGATGCGGCCGGAGGCCGGCGCCGCCAGGTTGTACGACCGGCCGAGCCGCGTCACCGAGTCGAGCAGCACGACCACGTCGTGGCCCAGCTCGACCAGGCGCTTGGCCCGCTCGATCGCCAGCTCGGCGACGGTGGTGTGGTCCTGCGGCGGCCGGTCGAACGTGGCCGCGATGACCTCGCCCTTGATCGACCGCTGCATGTCGGTGACCTCTTCGGGCCGCTCGTCGACCAGCACGACCATCAGGTGGCACTCGGGGTTGTTGTGGGTGATCGCGTTGGCGATCGCCTGCAACACCATCGTCTTACCGGCCTTCGGCGGCGAGACGATCAGCGCGCGCTGGCCCTTGCCGATCGGCATGACCAGGTCGATGATGCGGGTGGTGAGGATGTGCGGCTCGGTCTCCAGCCGCAGGCGCTCCTGCGGGTAGAGCGGCGTGAGCTTGTAGAACTCGGGACGCCGCCGGGCCTCGTCCGGCTCCATGCCGTTGATGGTGTCCAGACGGACCAGCGGGTTGTACTTGTCCCGCCGCTGCCCGTCGTTGCCACCGTCACGCGGGGCCGAGCGAACCGCACCGGTGACCGCGTCACCGCGGCGCAGGCCGTACTTCTTGACCTGCGACATCGAGACGTAGACGTCGTTCGGGCCGGCCAGGTAACCGGTGGTGCGGACGAACGCGTAGTTGTCCAGCACGTCCAGGATGCCGGCGACCGGGACGAGCACCTCGTCCTCGGCCACGTGCGGCTCCCGGCCCTCACGCTGCTGGCCACCGCGGTCGTCGCGCGGGCTGTCGTCGCGGTCCCGGCCGCGGCGACGGTCCCGGAAACGGCTCCGGCGGCTCCGGCGGCCACCGTCCTCGTCGTTGTCGTCGTCGTGACCCTGGTCACCACGCGGGCCACGGTCGTTGCCGCGGTCCTCGCGCTGCTGCTCGTCACGGCGGCCGTCCCGCGGTCCACCGTCACGCTGGCCGTCCCGCGGTCCACCGTCACGCTGGCCGTCCCGCGGTCCACCGTCGCGCTGCTGCCCGTCACGCTGGTTGCGCTGACGGTCCCGGTTGCGCTCACCACGCTCGGGGCGCTCGCCCCGTTCGGGACGCTCGTTCGTCTCGGCAGCCGGGGCCGGGGCCTCGACGACGGGCGCCTGAGCGGCGGCGGGGGCCTCCACGGCCGCCGTCTCCGGCTGCTGGCGTGGTGCGGACTCGCGGGCCTCACGAGGCTCGCGGGCGGCCCGCTCGCGGCGGCTCCGAGTGGGACGCTCGGCCGGGGCTGCCGGCTCGGCGACGACGGTCGCGGTCTGCGGCGCCTCGACCGGGGCGGCCTGGACCGGGGCAGGAGCCGTGGCGACGGCCTCGGAGCTGTTGGTACGCGGGCGCGGGGCCGACTCGGCGGCACCGGCGGCGGGGGCGCCACCGCTCTGGCGCTCGGTGATCGCGGCGATCAGCTCACCCTTGCGCATCCGGGCGGTACCCGAGATGCCGAGGGACGCGGCGAGGCTCTGCAACTCGGGCAGCAGCATCGCGGACAGCCCGGTGCCGCCACGGCGGCGCTTCGTGGCAGTCGCGGTGGTGCCGGCGCCGTCAGCGACGTCAGAAACACCCGACGTCACGTCGGTGGTGTCGCTCAATGGATTCCTTCCGTCGGAAAAAGCCCGAGATCACCCGGAACCGCAGCCTGGGCCGGATGCCCTCGGAACCCGCTTCGCAACAGCGGCGCGGGAGTTTCATGCAGCACGACCGGTATCCCTGCCCGTCAGGGCTTGACGGGTAGGTCTCGGCGAATGCAGCGATCATGTTGGTCTGATGTTCGGCGTTTGCCTTGATGAGAATTGAGATAGGCCAGCAGGCCCAGAAATCTCAGGGGGTGCGCCGAACCGCAGAGATCGCTTGCTTCGCGGCTGTGCCAGGTCTTGAGGCTGTACTAGCTCTTGAGCGTAGTCAACTCGTGCGACCTGCGGCAACAGGACCCCGCTCGGCGTGTTCCACCATACCCCCTTTCACACAAGCACCGGCGTCATCCACGCCCAGCACTTCGCCGCGCCATGACTCGCCCGGTGTGAAACCGGCCGGGACCTGCGTCAACGCCAGCACGGTGGGCCCGGCGCCACTGACCATCGCGGCCACCCCGGCCGATCGGAGCGCCGCCACCAGAGCCGCTGTCGCGGGCATCCCCGCGGCGCGGTACCCCTGATGCAGCCGGTCCTCGGTGGCCGGCAGCAGCAGCGACGGGTCGGTCGTCAGCGCGTGGGTGAGCAGCGCGGCCCGCCCGGCGTTGAACGCCGCGTCCCGATGCGGGACCTCGGGCGGCAAGGCAGCGCGGGCGGAGGCGGTGAACCCCACCTCGGAGGGGATGAAGACCATCGGTTGTACGCCCGGAGCCGGCGCGAGTTTGACGGCCCGGGCGCCGCTCTCCTCGGTCCAGGCGATGGTGAAGCCGCCGAGCAGGCAGGGGGCGACGTTGTCGGGATGGCCCTCGATCCGCGCGGCGATCCGCAGCGCGGCCTCATCGTCGATCAGCTGGTGACCGTTAGTGATCAGCCCGCGAGCCAGCTGCACACCGCCCACGATGGCCGCCGACGAACTGCCCATACCGCGCGCCTGGGGAATCCGGTTCACACACTCCAGCGCGATCCCCGGCGGGCGCTCACCGGCCTCGTCGAACGTCGCCAGCATCGACCGGATCACCAGGTGGTCGGCGCCGGACGGCAGATCACCCGAGCCCTCGCCGGACACGGTCACGGTGTATCCGCCGGGGGTCACGCGAGCCGTCAGATCGTCGTACAGCGTCAGTGCCAGCCCCAGGGCGTCGAAGCCGGGGCCCAGGTTGGCACTGGTCGCCGGGGTGCTGACGGAGACCGGTTCGGTGACGAAGGACAAGCCCATCGCCACATGCTAGGGCTTGATCATTTCAACGGGCGCTCCCCGGTCCCGGTAGTCCCGAATGTCGGCTCGGTGGAGGGACTCAACCCGCGGGTGGCGATCCGCCAGACGATCGCGTAGACCAGGGTGATCGACGCGCAACCGGCGATGATCCAGCGTGGCTCGACCGAGGCGATCACGGCGCCCGCGACGAGCTGACTGACCGCGATGGAGAGTGTCGCCAGCATGATGTCGGTGGCGAAGACCCGGCCCCGCAACGCGTCCGGCACCGCACCCTGCAACGCGAAGTTCGACAGCACCCAGTTGCTGCCACCGCCGAAGTGCGCGACGAAGACCAGCACCGCCAACAGCGGGAACCACGGCGTGAAGGCGGCACCGAGGTAACCGATCCCGTACAGGCCCATCGACAGGGCCAGCCCCGGCAACAGCCAGGACGGGCGGTTCAGCACCGGCCGCATCACCAGCGGGCCGATCAGGGCGCCCAGTCCGCGCAACGCGAAGAGCAGGCCGAGACCGAACGCGCCCACCCCGTGTGCCGCCGCGATCAGCGGGAAGACGGTGAGCACACCGTTGCCCAGCCCGACCGCCGACTTGACCGTGACCAGCGCCCGCAGCTGGGGCCGCCGGGCGATGTAGCGCAGCGACTCGGCGAGTGCCGGCAGTGCCCGCGGCGGCGCGACGCCGTCACCGCGCGGCACCTGCATCGGCCGCCGGATCAGGATCGTCAGG
This sequence comes from Actinoplanes sp., assembly GCA_035562875.1. Lineage (GTDB taxonomy): Bacteria > Actinomycetota > Actinomycetes > Mycobacteriales > Micromonosporaceae > Actinoplanes. The sequence goes on from DATMVU010000213.1 coordinate 4,509, forward strand.
ACGGTTCCGGCGATCAGCAGGAGCACCGTCACCGCGAAACAGACGTACGGGCTGAACACCTGGCTGACCAGGCCGCCGAGGGAGGCGCCGACCACCGTCATGGTGCCCCAGGCGGAACCCGCGACGGTGTTCGCCGGCGCCAGGTCGGCCGGGTCCACCACGTTCGGCAGGGCGGCTCCGGCGGCCGGGGTGTAGAACGCCTTCGCCACCGCGAGTGCCCCGATCGCGACCAGGGCCAGCGGGGCGGTCGCAGCCGACCGGACCGCGAACAACAACAGCACCGACAGGGCGGCCATGATGTTCGCCACGATCAGGATCTTCCGGCGGTCGAAACGGTCGGCCACCGTGCCGGTGAACGGGAGCAGCAGCGCCAGGATCCCGGTGTCCACCGCCAGCATCAGGGCGCCGAGCGTACCGTCGCCGGTCAGTTCCGGCAGGAACGCGAGCAGCGGCACCATGATGAACCAGTCGGCGCCCAGAACCACCAGCTCAGCCAGGAACAGACGGCGGAAGTCACGGTTGCGGGTAAGGACCGAGATGGCTACTGGCACCTAC
>DATMVU010000214.1:0-1628 GCA_035562875.1 Actinoplanes sp.
TCCGCTACCCGGTGGGCCGGCGCGCGTGGGAGTTCCCGCAGGGCGGTTGGGGTGCCGGGGCAGCCGGCGACCAGGTGTCCCTGGCCCGTCAGGAACTGGCCGAGGAGACCGGTCTGCGCGCCGGTTCGATGACCCATCTCGGTCATTTGTACGAGGCGTACGGCTACTGCACCCAGGGTTTCGACGTCTACCTGGCCACCGGCTTGGAGTCCGGGGTCCCCGACCGCGAGCCGACCGAACAGGACATGATCCACCGAGCCTTCACCGACGCCGAACTGACCGCGCTGATCCACTCCGGCGGCATGGTCGACGCCCCGTCCCTGGCCGCCCTGACCCTCTACCACCTGCCGAAGGGTTGACCCGCGGTGCAGCGCGAACGCCTGGAACGAGTGTCGCACTGAGCAAACGGCCACCCGGATGCCGGCTCACCGCCACGAGCATGTGTCTCCGACAGCGACCCGGCCGTGTTGCTCAACCGTCGCGAACACCCCGAAGGTCATGTGGTGATGTTCGGCGAGCGTTTTGAGGAGGTCGTTGCGCTGCTCGGCACCCTCCTGCGCCATATCGATCATCACACAGCGGGTGAGCTGGCGTACTGGGCGCACCACGACGTCCGGGCCGATCCGCAGGACACGGCCGGCCCAGTCCTCCTCGGGGAAACCGTTGCCGGGAAGGTCGATCAGGAGATTGGCGCGGAACCGCCTCGGATCGATGCCGGTGCGGCCCGGTTCACCGCCGGCCAGTTCGGTCAGCTGACGTACGGCAGCTGTGGTGATGAGGCTGACCGGGCCTTCGTCATGATGCGCGACCTCCCTCTCCGGTGTGAGGGTCACTGTTCTGGCGAGGAAGTCGCTGACGGCTTGGTGCCCGCGCGGATCGCCGGCGGTGAAACGGCGGCCGTCGGGCAGTTCGACGATCGGAGCATCTTCCGCGGTGTGCGCTCTGAGGTCGAACAGGCCGGGCATCCGGCGGAACCGGCGGGTGTTCTTGCCACTGCCGAACTTGCCGTCCGGGTCGCGCACCGCCCACAGCCGGTCACCGGCGATCCCCCGGTCGTCGACTTCGGCGACGGAGACACTCTCGCCGAGCATCGATTTGACGGGGTAACGGCGAATCTCGGTGACCTTCATCCGGCCAGGACGAGCAGGCTGTCGGTGCCGGGCTCTGCTTGGATCCGGTGCAGGCCGTCGAGGCACGTGAACAGCAGATGGGCGACATCGGCAAGGCCGTCTCCGACGCCGACGCATGCCATCCCGGCCGCGCATGCGGCGTGCACGCCCGCTGGGGCGTCCTCGACGACAACACATTCCGACGGCGAGATGCCGAGCCGCGCGGCCGCGGTCAGGTAGCCCTCGGGGTGGGGTTTCCCCGCTCGGATGTCATCGGCCGCAACCAGGAACGCCGGTGCGGGCAACCCGGCCGCGGCGAGCCGGCCCAGGGCCACGGCCCGGGTGCCCGAGGTGACAACGGCCCAGGCGCTGGGCGGCAACGCGCCGAGTAGCCGGGCCGCGCCCGGCATCGCCGACAAGCCCGTGAAGTCGTGTGCTTCGCGCTCGGCGATGCGCCGGGTCTCGGCCTCGGCGTCCAGATGCGGGGCGATCTCACGGACGAGGTCGATGTCGCGCCGG
>DATMVU010000215.1:0-10690 GCA_035562875.1 Actinoplanes sp.
GCCGACACCGAATACCAGATCCGGCACTTCACCGACGGCGAGCGCATCAGCCTCGGCGATGTCACCCTGCAGATCATGGAAACCCCCGGGCACACCCCGGAGTCGATCAGCGTGCTCGTCTACGAACACGCCGCCGACACCGTGCCGCACGGCGTGCTGACCGGCGACGCGCTGTTCATCGGCGACGTCGGCCGCCCCGACCTGCTCGCCTCCACCGGGGTGACCGCCGACGAACTCGGCCGCATGCTCCACGACAGCGTCCAGCACAAACTCATGAGCCTGCCCGACGAAGTGCGGGTGTTCCCTGCCCACGGCGCCGGATCCGCCTGCGGCAAGAACCTGTCCACCGAACGGCAGTCCACCATCGGCGAGCAACGCCGCACCAACTACGCCTGCGCCCCGATGAACGTCGAGCAGTTCCTCACCCTGGTCACCGCCGGGCAGCCCGCCGCACCCGGCTACTTCGCCTTCGACGCCGCCCTCAACCGCCAGGCCCGCGACCTGCTCGACCACACCGCCGCCCCGAAGGCGCTGACCATCACCGACTTCACCGCCGCCCGCACCGCCGGGGCCATCGTGGTCGACGCCCGCGACCCGCACGACTACGCCGCCGGACACCTGCGCGGCGCGCTGAACATCCCGGCCGACGGCCGGTTCGCCGAAACCGCCGGCACCGTCGCACAGCCCGCAGACCAGCTGCTCGTGGTCGCCGAACCCGACCGCGCCGAGGAGATCGTCATCCGCCTGGCCCGCATCGGCTTCGATCAGGTCCTCGGCTACCTCCACGAACCCGAGACCGCCCTGCCCCAGATGGAAGCCGACCTCACCCGCGCCAGCCGGATCACCGCCACCGACCTGCGCACCGCCCTCGACAGCCCGCGCCCGCCCGTGGTCCTCGACGTGCGCACCGCCGGCGAACGCGAACAGGGCACGATCCACGGCTCGGCCCACATTCCCCTGCCCGAGCTGCCCTGCCGCCTCGCCGAAATCCCCGCCGACCGGCCGGTCGTGGTGCACTGCGCCGGCGGCTACCGCTCGTCAGCCGCCGCCAGCCTGCTACGCGCCACCGGCCACCCCGACGTCTCCGACCTGCTCGGCGGATACGCCGCCTGGCAACTGACCAACGCACCCGCCACCGTCTGAACCACCAGAACCGCACGTTGGGCGTACTCGCACGACCACCATCGGGGAAGCCCAGCGTGCCTCACCACCACACCCGCGTCTTGAACGTCCAAAAGCTGACCCAGCCGACCTCGGTGGCCACCTCACGGATCGCGACAGTCCGGCCCTCCAACGGCACCGAAGGCCGCGCGCGACGCCCGGTCCGCCTCACCCCGAGTCGCCGCGTCAGATCAGGCGTCGTCACTGATGCCGGCCCAGGTCGGCATCACCAGCGGAATCACCATCGACGCGGCCACGCCGAGGGCGCTGACCGTGTTGTCCGTCGCCCGCGCTCCGCTCGCCCACGCCGAACTGCTCGCCGGCGGCGAACCCGAGCGTGCCCGGGCTCGCCTCGGAGGCCCGCCGCACCGCCGATCGGGCCGGTTTCGCCGCAGTCGGGCGCCACGCCGAACGTCTCCTGCACTGTCTCGGCTGATTGTCAGACGCCCAGGCGGAACGCTTCGATGTGCCGCTGGCGGGCTGGCACCCGCAGCGCGCGGAGGCTGCGCTGCACAGTGGTGGCCATCGCGGCGGGTCCGCACAGGTAGACGTCACGTTCGGCGATGTCGGGTACCAGGCCGCGCAGGCTCTCCGGGCTGAACGGCTGGTTGCCGTCCGTGGTCCGGCCGGTCAGCAGATGCAGGCGCGCACCGCGGGCCTGGACGAGGTTGCGCAGTTCACCGGCCAGCACTGCGTCGGCGGGCGTGCGTGCCCGGTAGAGCACCACGACGTCACCGGTCAGATCAGGGTCCTCTAGTAACGCCCGGATCGGGGTGATGCCGATGCCACCGGCGATCAGCAGCGTGTTGTCCCGGGTGCGGGCCGCGGTCGTCAGGGCACCGTAGGGCCCCTCGGCGTACACCTTGGTGCCGACCGGAAGGTTCCGCAGCCCGGCGCTGGTCGATCCGATCGCTTTCGCGGTCAGTCGCAGGGCACGGCCGTCGGGTGCTGCGGACAGCGACCACGGGTTGACCTGCCACCAGGAGGCGTGTCCGGGGAATCGCCACCAGAAGAACTGGCCCGGCCGGGCACGCAGCCGGTCCAACTGTCGGCCGCCGACGTAGACGGACACGGCGGTGTCGGTCTCCGGGACCACCGCGACGACTCGTAGCTGGTGCCGGGCGTTGCGCACCATCGGCACGAATAGCCGGTTGACCAGCAGCGACCCGACCGCGAAGGCCCACAGTGTCCACCAGTAGGCCTGGGTTACGGGACTGGAGGCGATCGAGCTGCCCTCGTAGATCTGGTGGATCACCGCGAGCACGATCATCACGTACACCAGCAGGTGGGTGGCGTGCCACGCCTCGTACGACATCCGGCGGCGGGCCATCCGCACCGAGGTGAGCGCCATGAGCCCGATCAGAGCCGCGGCGATCATGCCGAGTAGCACCGGCGTCTGCTTGGCCAGGTTCGGGATCTCGGCGAAGAACGAGATCCGGTCGAGCTCCGAGTAGCCGAGTAGGACGAACGTCGGGTGCAGGATGACCAGCCAGAAGATCGCGAATCCGGTCCAGCGGTGCCAGTTGGTCAGTTTGTCCATGCCGATGCGGCGTTCCAGAAACGGCATCCGGCCGATCAGCAGTAGTTGCACCACCAGGGTGAAGCCTAGGTACAGACCGAAGAACCGGCCGATAGCCGTCAGCGTGTTGTGCGCCGGCCGGCTGGGATCGGCGAACATGATCTGCAGGATCACCGCGTTCGCCAAGAGAAAGGTCCAGACCAGCAGGTACGCGGTGCGCGCTTGGCCGCTGCGCCGGGCGGGCCTGTTCGTGACCGGGATTGCGGTCGTGGTTGACATAGTGAGCCTTCCTGAAGCTTGAGTTCGAGGGTTTAGCGGGACGGTGCAGTCACCGTCAGACCGATCTCCCGCAGGCGGACCTTGCCGTCCGCCTCGGCGTTCCATCGCCAGCGGGCGCCGGGAAGATCGCCGAGCACGATCGCGATCTGCCCGGTACCCGGGCCGCACGCCGCGAGCAGGTGCTCCGCCTCCTCGGGCGACGGCATCTCGGCGATCACCGCCAGGCTGGTCAGTGAGCGCCGGCGGGCGGCGAGCCGCACCATGCCGTCGTCGGTTCCGGGAGCCGGAGCGTCGATGCGCAGTTCACCCACGGATCGCAGGCGAACCGTGTTGCGTGGCAGGCCGGGCGGCTCGCCGCCGAGTCCGGGCACCGACAGCACCGGCAGGTCGGGGCGGAATCGGGTCAGGTCGGCGAGCAGGTTGGCCACGACGTCGATGGCGACTCCGGCCGACCCCCTGATCGCCAGGACGCCGTCGAGCCAGGTGAGGTCCACGAACAGGGTTCCGTCCTCGCCACCGACCCGGACCAGGCAGGGAGCGACGGCGTCGCCGCCGGTGAGCGGGCTCGCCGTGGCTGTTGCCGGGCGGGTCCACACAACGTCGGTCTCGGCATGCCACGGCTGGCGGGGTTGGTGATCGGCGGTCACCCAGGCGGTCACTGTGTGCTCGTCAACGCGCAGTGCGTACGCCTCCACAGTGTCGGCGGCCAGTTCAACGGACGCCTGCCGGGCCAGTGCGGGACGCCGCTGGTCGGCCGCGAACTCGGCGGCCAGCTCGGCACGTGCCCTCATCCGTTCCTGGATCTGCTGATGCCAGCGGGCGTTGTCCCGGTAGGCGCGGTAGCGGTCACGCACGCCGCGTCCGATTCGGCGGCGGAAGATCACCAGGAGACTGAGCAGTGCCAGGATCACCGCCCCGGCCACCGCCGCAACGACCTGGCCGGTGAGCAACGAGTCGCTGCCGCCGGTCGTATCCGAGTTGACTCGTCCGAGCTGGACGTCGGGGCCCTCCGCGTCGTCGGGCAGCAGGAGAATCCATCCCGGCCGGACCTCGCCCGAGTCGGTGAGAGCACCGCCGTCCCGCTGCGGGCGGGCTCGGTTCAAGTCGAGGATCTCGGTGGCGCGGGCCCGGTCACCCAGGTTGCGCTGGGCGATCTGCGACAACGAGTCAGCGCGTCCGCCGTTCTGCTCCGAGGTGCGCACGATGGCGACCTTGACGATGTCGTCGGGTGCGGCCGAGGCGACTCCCGGCACGGCCAGAACGGCGGCGAGGATCGCCGTCAGCAGCATGACGGCACGGCGGATCATCGGGCGGCCGTCCAGCCCTGGGCAGCGGCGCTGGCGATGATCGTGTCGGTGCTCTTGTCCGCGACGTTGCGGTAGAGCGGCGAACCGTCCAGTGTCACCTGTTTGGTTCCGTCCTTGCGGCTCAGCCACCAGACCCGGTCCTCGTCGATGCCCTTGAGCTTGACCTTTCCGCCGCTTTTGGCGACCACGGGCTGCCACAGGGCCGCGCAGGCGCGTTTGCAGTTGCTGGCCGGCGGGTCGGTGTCGTCGGAATCGAAGCGGTAGAGGGTCGCACCGTCGTCGTCGACGACGATCGGGCCTTCTTTGCCCTTCTTGGCAGTCAGCGTGCTGGTGCGGTCCGGTTTCGCGTCTTTCAGCTCGGCCGCGCCGATCAGCGCATCGATTGCTTTCCCGTCGGGCGAGAAGGCGAACCAGGCGCCGTCGGCACCGTGTCCGTTCAGGTCGCCGGGCACGGTGTCGCCGCTGAAACGGTACGCTGGGCGCCCGCCGATGGTGACCTGGACGCCGCCGTCCGGCCGCCGGATCGCGGCGATGTCATCGGTCTTCATGCCATCGACGAAGACCCGGCCTCCGGTTTGGATCAGCACTGGCGGCCAGCTGCGAGTGCACTCGCCGGTGCACTGTGACGCCGGCGGGTCGACCGGGTCCTTGGTGAAGGTGTAGAGGGTGAAGCCGGTCACGTCGGTCACGGTTTCCCCGATGGCCGCCTTGTTCACGGAAAGCTGAATCCACTTCGCCGGGGCCTTCGTGTCGGCAGCCGGCTCGGGTTGTGCGGCCTCGGTGGTGGCCGCCGGGGCCTGCTCGGAGGTGGCCGCGGCAGAGGGCTCGGTGGTGGCCGCTGGAGGAGATGTCTCTCCGCGTCCGTCGCCGGTCAGGCCGGCATTCGCCGCCGGCGCGCTGACGAGCTCGATCTCGCCGGCGGCGAGAACCGGTGCCGCGGCCGGAGCGGCAGGATCGCCGCCGGCACAACCGGCCACGAGAATCAGGGCCGCAGCGAGTGGGACGGCCAGAACGTGGGCAGGAGTCCGGACCACGATGACACCTCCTTGTTCGGTCGGGGTCGACAGATGCGGCCATCACGATCGAGACCGCCAACCGGTTCGACATTTGTGTCACAGGTCACATTCAGCGAACCGTTTCGGCTCTTCAGTCGTGATGGGCGCATGGCCAGATCAGACATCGTGATCCCGGGTGAGGATCTTCAGCAGGCAGCGGACGCGATGCGGCAGGTGCTGCGAACCATCAATGTGAAACGCAGCTCCGCCGACTTCAACCAGACCGTCGGCCCCCCGATCCGCGACGCCGCGGAGAACTTCGAGGACCGCTGGGACGCGGGCCGTAAGCAGCTGCGCAACGAGTGCGACGACATCATCGAGGCGATCGATCTCATCCTCGACACCTTCACCAAGGTCGACGAACAGGGTGGCGCCAGCCTCGGAGGCAGGCGATGACCACATCGGTACACGCCCCCGGATCGTTCACGTTCGAGGTACCCGAGGGCTGGCTCGACTACGACCTGGCCCGGCAGGATCTCAGCAGGCAGCAGCACGAGCTGCGAGCCGCGGTGACCACCCCCGAACAGCGTGCGTCCGTCGACGACGCCCTGCGCCAGGCACGCCGCCTGTTGCGCGCGGCACGGCAGCAGGGCGCCGCGGCCGCGGCTGGCATGATCGCCCGCGACGACGACGGCGGACTGCTGATGGCCTTCGTGGCGGTGTTCGGGATCACCGTCCCGGACGGCACCGAACCGTCGGTCGCCGACATCGCCCAGCAGGTGTCGCGCCCGGCACGAGCCGACGGCTACGAGGACCGCACCGTCACGTCGGCCACCCTGCCCGCTGTCGGGACGGTCGCCCGGATCACCGGGACCGAGATCGTCGAACTCACCGCAACCACGTCGGCGGTGATGGTCGCCATGCACACGATCGTCCCGGTCCCCGGACAACCGGGATCCTTCCTGGTCGTCACCGGGATGAGCCCGAATCTGCCACTCGCCGACGCCCTCTACGACGTCTTCGACGCGATCACCGGGACACTGCGCTTCGCCTGACGAATCGAGCCGGTATGGCCCGGACCAGGGCCACACCGGCTCGATTTCTCACTCCGCTCTCGGCACCTGCACCGCGGTCAGCGTCCCATCACCCAGATGCAGGTAGGCACGGCCGGGCTGAGCCGCCTGCCCGATGATGCCCCGCGGGATCCGCATTCCGATCAGGTCGCCGTCGGTGATGCTCTGCGGTGCGATCAGCAGACCGGCCCGGTTGCGTTTGAGCTGGGTCAGCCAGCCGGCCAGGCCGAGACTCAACGCCTCGGCGTTGCCGGCCACCGCGAGCCCCCAGCCGTTACCCGCCGCGCCGCGGGCGAGCGTGTTCAGGTCACCGTCGATGTCGGACTGCGCCAACAGCTCGGCGTCGTCGATCACCACCGCCCCGGTCTCCTCCGGAATGCTCTTCAACAGCTTCCGGAAGTCCACCGCGGCGACCCCCGCGTCGGTCACCACCGCGGTGACCCCCGGCTGCCCGGCCAGGTCACGCAACGGCGACCGGCGCGGCGCGATCACGATCAGACCGGTTCCGTTCGCCAGCAGCGTCCGGGCCACCGACAGCAATGCGGTGCTGCGCCCGGACCTCGGCGGGCCACCGATCGCGAAGGTGGGGATGTCGGCGAAATCCGGTCCGAGAGGAGCGATCTCGTCACCACCGACGCCGACGGTCGCGGTCAGTGACTTGCCCGCGGGCGGCAGCATCCGGCGCATCTCGGCGTACCCGATCAGTTCGGGAAGCGCCACGAACCGGCGGGGCCGGGCATGATCCGGTACCCCGGCGTCCCGGGCGGTGATCTGCCGGGCCCCCTCCACGAGTGCCGCCGCCTGGCCCTGACCGCTGATGTCCGGGCCCAGCACCGCGATCTGTGCCTCGGCGTGGTCGGCCATCCGCAACCCCCGGCCCGGGCCCAGCTCCGGTGGAACCTCGCGCAGGTTCAGGCCGAGCAGCGAGTAGTCGCTGCGGTCGTTGAGACGCAGGATCAGCTTCTCCTCGGTGGCTCCGGCGAACCGGCCCGAACCGAGCACCTTGTCGCCGGCGAGCACGACATGCACCCCCGCCCCGGCGCCGTCGCGCAGCACCCGGGTCAGCCGGTCCAGGTAGCTGCCGTTGTCGTAGGTGGCGAAGTCCCGTTCGAACACCTCGAATCGGTCCATCAGCAGCACCAGGTGCGGCAGGCGCCGGTCGGCGGGGACGTTACGGCGCTGCTCGGCCAGGTCCGCCACGCCCTGCTCACCGAACAGCGCCTGCCGGCGGGTCAGTTCGCTGTTCAACCAGGTCAGCATGCGGTCCAGACGCTCGGTCTGCAGCCGGTCCACCACGGCACCGCAGTGCGGCAGACCCGTCAGCGGCAACAACGCCCCGTTGCCGCAGTCGACGGCGTAGAGATGGACGTCGGCGCTGGAATGCCGGGCCGCCAGCGCGGCGGCCAGGGTGCGCAGCGCCTGCGAACGGCCGCTGCGCCCGGATCCGACGAAGAAGACGTGGCCGGTGCGGTCGACGTCGAACAGCAGCGGTTCACGGCTCTGCGACGCCGGCAGGTCCACGATGCCGTACGCGACCGCGCCCAGATCACCCGGCCGTACGGGCACGGCGGGCTGCGGCAGCTCGGCCCACTGCACGACCTCGGCCAGGGGTTGCAGCCACGGGCTCGGCTGCTGCGGTATCCCGAGCCGTTCGGTGGCCGCGACGACGGCAGCGACGAGTTCCTTCAGATCAGTGTCGGCCGGTCCGCCGGCCGGCGTGCCGGCGGACCGGCGTGCCGGGACCGGGTCACCGAGCCGGGCCCAGTCCACGTGGGTGATCTCGATGCGCACCTCGTCGGCCCGGTCCCCCAGCACCGGCCGCCTACCACCGATCCGGCCCGCCTGGAACGGCAGCAGCGCGGCGTGTCCCAACCGCGCGAACGCACGGCCCGGCGTGCGCGGCGACAACTCACCGGCTTCGGGAGCGTCGATGATGTCGCGGCTCTCACCCTGGTCGGTGGTCCGCAACGCGATCCGCAGGTTGGTGTTGGCCCGGATGTCCGGGGTGACCGCGCCCGACGGCCGCTGCGTCGCCAAGACCAGATGAATGCCGAGCGACCGGCCCCGCTGCGCGATGTTGACCAGTCCGGTGACGAAGTCCGGCAGCTCCCGCACCATCGACGCGAACTCGTCGATCACCAGGACCAGCCGCGGCATCGGCGGCATGCTCGTGTCCCGGGCCCGGCGTTCCTGATACCTGATGATGTCGGAGGCTCCCGCCGACGCGAGCACGTGCTCGCGTCGGCGCAGCTCCGCGCCGAGCGAGGTGATCGCCCGCTCCACCAGGTGGGTGTCCAGGTCGGTGACCATCCCGACGGTGTGCGGCAGTCGCTCGCACTCGGCGAAGGCGCTGCCACCCTTGTAGTCGACCAGTACGAAGGTCATCTCGTCCGGCCGGTTCGCCACCGCCAGGGTGGCCACCAGGGTCTGCAGCAGCTCCGACTTACCGGCGCCGGTGGTGCCCGCGATCAGTGCGTGCGGCCCGTCCCGGACCAGGTCGATCGCAAAACGGCCGTCCAGCCCGGCGCCGAGCACCGCCTCGGTGCTGCGGGGCCGGATCGCCCAGCCGGCTCCGATCTTCTCCGGGGTCGGGGGCTCCAGGTCGAGGATGTCGAGCAGGCGGGCCGACTGCGGCAGAACCGTTTCGTCGCCGTCGCCGGAGGCACCCAGCGAAGCCATCCGGCGGGCGGCCCGCTCGTACCACCCGGCATCCGGTTCGTCGGCGCGGATCCCGGTGACCTGCGCTGCCGTGGCCGTCCGCACCGAGGCACCGGTGTCACCGGACACCACTACCGCCCGGCATTCCTCCGGCAGCAGCCGTTCCTCCGGCTCCAGGCACAGGATGTGTACGCCGACAGCCGGGCCGTCACGCAGCAGGGTGATCGCGCCGGGCATCGACCGCAGTCGCCGGGCGCCGTCGAACACGACCAGGATGTCCGGCTCACCGTTCGCCGTGCCACGGTCGGCCGTGTTCTGCCGGTCTGCGGCCGACCGGGCCGCGATCATCCGGTTCAGCTCGGCGATGCGCCGCGACACCGACTCAGCGGTGATGCCGATCCGGACATACGCCTCCTCGCCGTCGGCACGGGCGTGGGGCAGCCATCGCACCCAGGACCAGCGGTTCTCGGCGCCGGCATCGGTGAGCACACAGATGATCAGGTCGTCCGGACTGTGCAGCACCGCGGCCTGCGCCACCAGCCAGGGCGCGAGCCGGGTCAGACGGCTGCCGGCCACCCCGACCACGCCGGCGGCGCGCACGTCCACCGGCACCGGCACCTGACCCAGTTCCGGCACGGTGACCCGGCGATGCTCGTCCAGTTCGGGATCCTCCACCCGGACCGTCGACGGCATCGAGCAGGTGCCGACGCGCAGCACGAGGAAGTCGTCGTCGTGACGGCGCCGTTCCCACAGCCGCTCGCCGGGAAGCGTGGCGATACGGCCGGTGAAGGCCGGATCCGGGTACGCGTACCGTCGGGCCCGCTGTTCTTCGAGGACAGCCTCGTCGATGTCGGCACGAACCCGGGCCAGCTTCTCGTCGTGTTCCTGCATCTGCTCGGCGAAGCTCTGTGTGCCCCGGCGCTTGGTGCTGAACTGGGTCAGCAGCGCGCCGATCGGGGAGACCAGGGCGAGGAAGATGAATCGCCAGTTGCCGGTCGCCAGGATGCCGACCAGAGCGCCGATCGCCGGGGTCAGCAGCAACGTCACCAGCGGGAAGTGGTTCTTCTCCGGTTTGACCGGTTCGGCCGGCAGCCGGAACTTCCCGCCCGGGATCTGCGGGAAGAACCGCGGTGGCCGGTTGAACTCCCACGTGAAGCCGTCCGCCGCGCGGGTCAGCGGCGCGCGGGCCGGTACGCCGGTCGCCAGTTCCAGCAGGATCCCGCCGATCGCCAGCTGACGGCCAGCGGGCCATTCGGTGGCGCCCTCCAGCGTGACGCCGTCCATCTCCGTCGCCGACACGGCGGTGACCTCGACCGTACGGTCCACGGTCACCAGTAGACGGGCTGCCACCGGTGGCACCTCACCGGGCAGGCGCACCCGGCAGGTGGCCGCACCGCCGATCTCGTATTCTCCGGGCGGCAGGAGCACGATCCCGCCCGCACCCGGTCCACTCACCAGCCGTACCTCCACCGCGCCGGACCGCCCGGCCGACGACCGGGCCGGCCGGTTCAGGCCCAGCTCGGCCCCCGCGCCCAGGCGCGCTTCGGCCAGCGACATCCGCGGATCCAACGGCGTGGCGCCGTGGAACAGCGTGCCGGGACTGCCGCCGACGGCCTCGGCCAGCTCCGCGGCGAACGCCCGCACTGACGTACCCGGTTCCGCCTCCACGACCAGCGGCTCCGCCGTCGGTGAGTCCTC
>DATMVU010000216.1:0-3496 GCA_035562875.1 Actinoplanes sp.
CGGCCGGGATGAGAGCCAAGGACGTCTGCCTCGCCGTCGGCGTCGGCCCCACCCCAAAACACGTCGAAGGCGCCCGAGCACGACTCAAACGCATGGTCACCCGCAAGATCCTGACCGAAACCGAACCGAGCACATTCGCCCTCATACCGAAACGGACCTAACGTTTCCTACCGCCCTCTCGTGGGGAAAATGGCGCGACAGAGGTGAGCCGGATTCGGAGAATGGCCGGGTGAATCTCGGCGCCGTCGTCAGGCATCTCCGTCCTCCTTCCCCGCTGGCCGGGCGGCTCGCCGCACAGTCGCTGCTCTTCGCACTCGGCGACGGCGCGTTCATGACCGGCTCGGCGGTGTTCTTCACCCAGATCGTCGGGCTATCCGCCGCCCAGGTCGGCCTGGGCCTGACCTGCGCGGGGATCGCCGGTTTCCTGGCCGCGGTGCCGATGGGCAAACTCGTCGACCGGTACGGCCCGAAACGGATGTGGGCGGTCAGCGCGGCCGGGCAGGCAGCGATGTTCGCGGTATGGCCCTTCATCGACGACTTCCGCGGCTACCTCCTGATGGCCATCGTCATGGAGATCATCCAGGCTCTCGGTCACGCCGCACACAACGCGTACACGATCGACGTCCTTCCGGCCGAGGAGCGGGTCCAGTCGCGGGCCTACATGTACTCCGCGCTCAACCTCGGTTTCACCCTGGGCTCGCTGATCGGCGGCATCGCGCTGGCCTTCCACTCGAACGACGTCATCCACGCGCTGCCGTGGTTCACCACGGTGATCTTCCTGGTCAACGCCTTCTGGGTGACCCGGCTGCCACGGGCGGCCCACGACAACCGCACCGCCGCCGAACGCCGCATCCGGATCCCCGGACCGGGCCCGATGCGCAACCCCGGATGGCTGCTGACGAACTTCCTCAGCGGCGTGTTCTGGACCAACCAGGTGCTGCTGCACACGGTGATCCCGCTGTGGCTGATCGAACAGACCGACGCCCCGCGCGTCCTGCTGGCGTTCCTGTTCGGCACCAACACGGTGATGTGCGTGCTCCTGCCGATGGCCGCGGCCCGCGGCGTGCACAACGTCTCCACCGCGTTGCGCGCCGTCCGGATCTCCTCGGTCTTCTTCGTGATCTCCTGCCTCATCACCCTGGCCACCCACGACACGGTCGGCTGGCTGACCATCGCCCTGGTGTGGCTGGGCCACGTCACGGTGACAGCCGCCGAGTTGTACCTGTCCGCCGCCGACTGGACCTTCGAAGCCGAGCTGATGGACCCCCGCCAGCGTGGCGCCTACCAGGGCGCCGGCAACCTGACCGCGACCCTGGGCAAGGTCTGGGCCCCGGCGGTCTACACCTTCCTGGCGCTGAGCTGGGGCTCGGCTGGCTGGCTGGTGATCGCCGGCATCATCGTCCTGGCTACGATCGCCATCCACCCGGCGACCCGGCTGGCCCGCCGTTTCCTGGACCGGCACGTCCCCGCCGAGGCCCTCGCCGACGCCAGGGCCTCCGCCTCCTGACGTCCAACCCACCGCACCACTATGCGCACCTCTGATCATAAACTTCGATGCTCGGCGAGCCTTGTCATACCAGGTGACGCCGAAGGGTGTCAGGTGGCGGAGCGGCGGCCCTCCTCGCGGGCCCGGGCCAGCATGATCGCGAGACGGCGGCGGCGCAGGCGCCAGGCGAGGATCAGGAACGCCGCCGCCAAGAGGGCCACAAGCTGGGGCCATGGGGTGATCCATGAGGTCACCGTGGTGGAGACCGGGTCGCGGGGTGCTGGTTCGCCGGGGATCGCCGGGGTCAGGGTGAGCGTGGCGCGGAGGGGGCCGAACGCCCAGACCCCGTCGACTCGGGACGTGACGGTTCGGGCGCCGCCGGGGAGCAGTTCGCCGACCGCGGTGCTGGTGGACGCGATACGGGACCGCACGTCGAGGCGGGTGTTGCCGGTGTTCGTCACCTGGTAGGAGACGGTCAGGGTACCGGGGCGCCACGGTTGCCAGGTGTGGGCGTACGAAAGCCGGATCCCGCTGGTGGTGAGGGACGGCTGCAGGGTGCCGGACGCTCGCAGCAACACCCGGAAACCGACCCGGCTCTCGACCTGGACCGTACCCTGCCGGCCAGCTATCGACGCGGCGATGCCGGCCGGGTGGTCGCCGGGGGTGGCGCCGGGTGGAACGGTGATCGTGAACGGGACGATCGTGGTCCCGCCGGGTTCGACCCGCACCGACTGTGGCACCTCGATCCAGGTGCCGCCGTCGGTGGACTCCCGATCGGACGGCAGCATGTTGAAGCGACCCTTTTCGGTCAGATAGCCGTCGGCAGCGGTCAGCGAGAACTCCGCCGTCGTGTCGCCCAGGTTGCGGACGGCGAGGTGTTCGGTGACGCGCTGGCCGGGGTCGAGGGTGCGTTCGATCCAGCGGCGACCGTCCGGGCCGCCGGGAGTCGCGGGCTGCACGGTCCAGGTCACGGTGGCCGGCGCCGGCGCCGCTGAGGCGGAGGTGGGCGCCTCAGGAGCGGAGGCCGGCGCCATCAGAGCGGAGGCAGGCGACGCAGGAGCGGAGGCCTGCGCCGCACTGGCGGAGGCGGTGGTCGGGAGCTTGGCGGGCGTGGCCGCCGCCGGGGCTGCCGGGGCGGCTGTCGACAGGGTCAGGGCAGCGAGAACGGCGGCGGCACGGCGCATCGGGACTGCCTTACTCGAAGAGGGACAGAGTGAGTGTGGAGCGGTAGGAGCCGGCCGCCACGTCGGCGGGGGCGCGCAGGGTCAGGCCGGCGTCGACGGCGTACGCGCCGCCGGTGACCTCCGCCGAGTCGTAGGTGGAGACCAGTAGCTCCCGGTCGACCAGGCCGACGTTGTTGCCGGGCTGAGTGGGCTGATCCATAACGGTCACGACCTCCTCGCCTTCGGTCACCAGGCCGGTGTCGCCGCCGTTGATCAGCCGGGGTTTCCAGCCGAAGTGGGCGGCGCTGATCGGGGCCTGGCCGGCGGTTCCGGTGAAGTCGGCGGCACTGCCGAGGACGGCCCAGGACGCGCCGGCCGGGATCTCGTCGAGGGTGCGGGTGTCGGTGACGGTGACCCGGGGCAGGGCGCCGGTGAACTGGCGGATCAGCAGGTCGGAGCCGTTCTCCCGGAGCGAGACCGCGTTTCCGGCGACGGTGAGGGCGAGGATGCCGGGTTCCTCGATCTCGGGGATGTCGACAGTCACCTCGACCCGGGTGTCATCCGGATCGGCGAGCGCCGGAACCGGAACCGCGACGATCAACATTGATCCGACGGCGGCCAGGCTCAGTCGTGTTCGGTTGTCCATATGTACTCCCATCAACAGGTGATTGCGGGGTAATCCGCATTGACGACGACGACGGCCGGGGCGGGGCTGGCCGGCGCATCTCTGGACGAGGCGGGACTGGCCGACGCGGGACTGGCCGACGCGTCTCTGGACGAGGCGGGACTGGCCGACGCGGGACTGGCCGACGCGTCTCTGGACGAGGCGGGGCTGGCCGGGGCGGGG
>DATMVU010000217.1:0-4210 GCA_035562875.1 Actinoplanes sp.
GGAACGACCCCCGTCGGGGGAGACGGGGGCCGTCCTTGGATTCGGCTCCGGGGGGGTCGAGCCGAATCGCCCGGTGATCACGGGGGGCGCAATCACCGGAAACCGATATAACTCACCGCAGTGGCGAAAGCACTAAGTCGGTAGCAAACACAAGTCTGCCTCAGCATCAGGCTCTGCGTCGAGTACCGAATATCGCCCGTCCGGGCACTCTCCACCCACCTGACCGTTTTCACTGCGTGTCACCGCCGGGCGCGTCGTGTGTGCGGGGCGGCAGTACTGAGCGTGTTGCGGCTACACTTTCGGCCCGTGGGTCTGAGCGCCGCGTTTTTCGACCTCGATAAGACCGTCATCGCCAAGTCCAGCGCGCTGGCTTTCGGACGGCCGTTCTACCGTGATGGCCTGATCAGCCGCCGGGACGTGGTGAAGACCGCCTATGCCCAGATGATGTTCCGGCTGGGTGGCGGCAGCGATGAGCAGTCGATGGCTCGCACCCGTGACTACATGGCCGCCCTGTGCAAGGGCTGGAGTGTGGATCAGGTGCAACAGATCGTCGCCGAGACACTCAACGATCTCATCAACCCCTATGTCTACGCCGAGGCCGCCGCGCTGATCGCCGAGCACCAGGCGGCGGGGCGGGACGTCGTGCTGGTCTCGGCGTCGGGTGACGAGATGGTCCGCCCGATCGGCGCGCTACTCGGCATCACCGATGTCATCGCGACCCGGATGTCCATCACCGACGGCCGGTACAGCGGTGCTGTGGAGTTCTACGCGGCCGGTCCGGCGAAGGTGGTCGGGGTCCGCCGGCTCGCCGAGGAACGCGGCTACGACCTGACCGAGTGTTACGCCTATTCGGATTCCAGCAGTGACCTCCCGCTGTTGGAAGCGGTCGGTCATCCCAGCGCGGTGAACCCGGATCGCGCACTGCGCCGGGTCGCTGTTCAGCGCACCTGGCCGGTCCTCGAGTTCCGCAATCCGGTACCGCTCGGCAGACGCCTCCGTGACCGCCCCGCCGTGCCGGTCGCCGCGGCCCTGAGCGTCGGCGTCGGAATGGCCATCGGGGTCGCGCTCTACAGCCGCCACCGCCGCATCAGAGCCACTGCCAAGGTCGCATGAACCCATTTCTCCGGTACGACTACGCATGGTCCCGTGCCTACGCGCCGACGATGCGCTTCTCCGGGCCGACCCGCGACCGCCGGGCCGAATGCGGTGGTCACCGAAGGGCATGACGGCCGCCATCCCGAGGTCGGGAATCCCGGGCTCATGGGGATGGGCGAGAGGGTTCCGGGCGTACCGAAGCAGTCTGAGTTTTCCGGGTTGCGGTCCTGGGGTGGGTGGAAATCTGGTGATCTTGGGGTGAGCGGCGTAGAAAGGATCTGCGGGGCTCGTTGATTCGGGAACCGTGCACGGCCACCGGGAACCCACGCGCGATCAGCCACGGCAGGCACGTTGCGACGGGACCTCCGCCTCTCGCAGGCCCAGGACCGTCGACATCGACCCAGGTGCACGCCTGATAACCCGGTCCGGACGCGCATAGCCGGCGCCCCCGCGAGGGACGCCGGCTCTTTTTGTCCCCGAGCCGCGGCGGCTCCCCAAACCGCAGCAACTCACCGAGTGGCAGCAACTCACCGAGTCGCGGCGGTCAGTGCTCGCGGATCCGGGCCAGGGTCGTCACCATGCGGTCGTCGACGCCGGGCTGCCCGGGGTGGATCCGGGTGACGGCGCTGGTCCGCTCCTGGGAATCGTCTACCTCACCGAGGTCCTCGGACTGCTGTCGGCCGGTGTCCTCACCCCGCAGGTCGCCGCCCGCATCCCACTGTCGCAGGCCGCGACCGCGCTGACCCTGGCCGAGTCCCGCACCGTGGCCGGCAAGGTCGTCCTGCTGCCCGACGCGGTCTAGACACCCGCCGCCGATTGGTGGCGACCGCGGATCTCCTGGTAGACGGCACGGAAGAGTTTCGGGCGGGCGTGGAAGTCGACACCCTGAGCCCAGAGTTCGGTGCCGACCGTCGCCCCGTCGTGCCGCTCGATCAGCACCGTCATGTCGTTCTGTAGCTCCCACCGGCCCAGCTTGTGGGTGGACTGGTGCAAGTGCACGCCGGCGATGTCGTGCCAGTGCATCCGCCGGGAGCGGACCAGCCCGCGGATGAGCAGGCCGTGGCTGCTGACGTAGACGCCGTGCTGCAGGATCCGCCAGGCGCCGATCGCCCAGACCAGGGCGAGCACCACGGTGACCGCTCTGACACCGTGCCCGATCAGATCGAACTGGCGGATCGAGGCCCAGGTGAGAAGACCGATGGCGGCCGCCTCCCAGGCGATCACGATCCAGCGGCCGGTGCCGGGCGGGTAGGGGCGGATCCAGTGCGCAGCCACGAGAGAAAGTATGCCGTCGCTTATACGCCGGCCAGTACTCCGTCGCCGATCGCCGTGATCTCACCGGCTCCGGCGGTGATCGCTGCCGCATAGTGCCGCAGCCAGGACCGCACTCCGTCGGGGGTGCCGGTGGCGTAGGCGCCGGCCGAG
This sequence comes from Actinoplanes sp., assembly GCA_035562875.1. Classification (GTDB taxonomy): domain Bacteria; phylum Actinomycetota; class Actinomycetes; order Mycobacteriales; family Micromonosporaceae; genus Actinoplanes. The sequence continues at coordinate 2,521 of DATMVU010000217.1, forward strand.
CCGACGTACTCGGGTTCCCGCTCGAGGTGGCCGACCTCGACGGCGACCAGGCCGCGCGGGTCGAAGCCACGGCCGATCAGGGTGAGGCGGGCGGCGGCCCGGGCCACCACTCCGGCCGGGCCGGCGAACGGGCGCAACGTGATCAGCTCCGCGTGGACGACCGCGGCGAGCAGCATCGGCGGGGTGGTCTCGTTGCGGGCGACCAGACCGGCCAGGGCGTCGATCCGGTCGGCTGCGGAGGCGAGCCGTCCGAGGTCGTGCTCGTGGACCACGCCGCGGGCCGCGAGGACGTGCAGTCTGGCGAGCACCTGGCGGGGTGCGCGGGACCACAGGTCGACCAGTCCGGGCAGGGCTTCGGCGACCCGGAGCGCGCCTTGGACCACCGGGTCGGTGACCGTTCCCCCGCGTACCTCATCAAGATCGAATTTGTTGCCCTCCAATGCCGCACTCGCAACCGCGGCCCGCAGGCTGACCTCGGCGGCGACCTGGCCGCCGTGCTTTCGCAGGGCGCGGTGCCGGTGAGCGGCGTCGACGGACTCCCGGGCGGCGGCGAAGGCCGGCCCGACTTCGGCTAGATCGAGCAACGGAGCGAGTGGATCCACACCGACAACGGTAGTGAACGGGATCGGGGGTACGACAGCGGAAACATGGGGTGCACAAACAAGCGCGGAACTGGCAGGATTCGCGCAGTAGTGCGCATCGATACGCCAGTCAGCGCGCGCACCACACCATCGGGCGCGGGCGGGGGTGCAATCCGCTCCGCCACAACTACTGTGCAGTTGAAGAGATCCCGGTCACAACGGAGGAGCCGCTCTCATGAGTGAGACATTGGAGAATCTGTACTCGGAGACGCGGCAGTTCCCGCCGCCCGCCGACCTCGCGGCGAACGCGAACGTCAAGGCGGACGCGTACGAGGAGGCCGCCGCCGACCGGCTGGCGTTCTGGGCGAAGCAGGCCGAGCGGCTGACCTGGGCAAAACCGTGGGAACAGATCCTGGACTGGTCCAACCCACCGTTCGCCAAGTGGTTCGTCGGCGGCGAGCTGAACATCGCGTACAACTGCGTGGATCGTCATGTCGAAGCCGGCAACGGTGACAAGGTCGCGATCCACTGGGAGGGCGAACCCGGCGACACCCGCACCGTCACCTATGCCGAGCTGCTGAAACTGGTCAGCCAGGCGGCCAACACACTCACCGACCTGGGTGTCACGGCCGGCGACCGGGTGATGATCTACCTGCCGATGATCCCGGAGGCCGCGGTGGCGATGCTCGCCTGCGCCCGGATCGGGGCCACGCACAGTGTGGTGTTCGGCGGGTTCTCGGTGGACGCGCTCGCCACCCGGATCGATGACGCCGACGCCAAGGTGGTGATCACCGCGGACGGCGGCTACCGGCGGGGCAAACCGTCAGCCCTCAAGCCGACCGTCGACGAGGCGGTAGCCCGCGGCGACAAGATCCAGCATGTGCTGGTGGTCCGGCGTACCGGCCAGGAAGTCGCCTGGACGGCCAAGGACAAGTGGTGGCACGAGACGGTCGAGCAGGCCAGCCCCACACACGAGGCGCAGCCGTTCGACGCGGAGCACCCGCTCTTCATCCTCTACACCTCGGGCACCACCGGTAAACCCAAGGGCATCCTGCACACCACCGGCGGGTACCTGACCCAGACCTCGTACACGCATCACGCGGTCTTCG
>DATMVU010000218.1:0-2947 GCA_035562875.1 Actinoplanes sp.
CCCGGTTCCACGAGTGAGCGCCTCGACATCGTCCTTCACCAGCCGGGGCCGGCTGGAGTTCGAGGAGATCGAACCGGATTCCCCGGCGGGCCGCGCCGCCGGCCGGGGGAAGGTTGATGAGATCATCGGCCCTCCGATCCCGTCGCCCGATCCGGTGCCGCTTCGCCGTGCGGAACCGGATCCGCGGCAGTAGCGGACACCGGGGGCGTCAGGCGATCTGGTCCCACCAGGGGTCGAGTTCCGGCGGGTTGTCGACGTCGACACGTTCGCCGGGGCGGGGGATGGCCAGGCGGACGTCGCGGGCCTTCGCCTCGCGCCAGGTGCGTTCCGGGGGCTCGGCCCAGCGGTGCGGGGCCAGGTCGAAGGTGGCCCAGTGCACCGGGATCATCAGGCCGCCGCGTACGTCCAGGTGGGTGGCGACCCCGTCCTCCGGGAACATGTGGATGTCCGCCCAGTCAGGGCTGTACGCGCCGACCTGGACCAGGGTGGCGTCGAACGGGCCGTGCTCGGCGCCGATCTCGGCGAAGCCCGGGAAGTAGCCGGTGTCACCGGAGTAGAAGACGCTCCGGGCCGGGCCCTTGATCACCCAGCTGGCCCACAGGGTGTCGTCGCTGCCGACTCCGCGGCGGCCGGAGAAGTGCCGGGCCGGGGTGGCGACCAGCTCCAGGTCGTCACCGATCCGGGTGCTCTCGTTCCAGTCCAGTTCGACGATGCGGGACTCGGCGACACCCCACGTCTCCAGGTGGGCGCCCACCCCGAGCGGCACCACGAACACCATCGACGGCTGGAGGGCGGCCAGGTCCCGGACGGTCGGCATGTCCAGATGGTCGTAGTGGTCGTGCGAGATGACCACGGCGTCCAGGGCGGGCAGCTCGGCCAGCGGGATGGGTGCCTCGTGCAGCCGGCGGGGGCCGGCCAGCTGGGACGGGGAGCAGCGTCTGCTCCACACCGGGTCCAGCATGACCCGCCGGCCCTCGATCTCGATCAGTGCCGAGGAGTGCCCGTACCAGGTGATGTGCAGTCCGGTCGTGGTTGCGGCGGCCGGGCTGACCACCGGGACGGGACCGGTGGGGCGGCGGCTGGTGAGGGCGGTCGCCGCCATCCGGGGGAAGGCGGCCAGGGGGACTCCGGTGGCGGTCGGCACGGTGTTGCGGAATCGGCCGCCGGAGAACTGGGGCGAGGACTCCACCCGGGTACGGCGTGCGCCGGCGGCCTTACCGCCGAGCTGGGCAGCGATGGTCATGACCTGAATGTAGGCGGTGCTCACAATGTAGTCAACGCATACTATGTGTTCGTCGCCTACATCACTGTAGGCTGGCGGCATGAAGATCCGCCCTTACCACCACGGTGACCTGCGGGCCGCACTCCTGACCCTGGCCGAGGGCACGCTGCGGGACCGGGGCGCCGCCGAGCTGTCACTGCGGGAACTGGCCCGTGAGGCGGGAGTCAGCCCGGCCGCGCCCAGCCGCCACTTCAAGACCAAGCAGGTGCTGCTGGACGCCCTGGCGATGGAGGGCTTCGATCGGCTCGACGCCGCGATGACCGCCGCCCTCGCCGACGCCGGGGACACCTTCGACAGGCGGCTCGACCGGCTGGCCCGGGCGTACATGACGTTCTCGGCGGGCAACGCCGCACTGCTGGAACTGATGTACGCGCGCAAGCACGACCCCGACGTGGCCGAGGACCTGGCGGCTGCCACCCGGCGCCTGACCGGGCTGGTCAACCGGGTGATCGAAGACGGGCAGCGGCGGGGCGAGGTTCGTGACGGGCCGGTGGACCTTCTGGTCGTACCGCTGGCTGCCGCTCTGCAGGGTCTGACCGCTCTGCTGCAGAGCGGTGGCTTCTCCGCCGGACAGATCGAGCAGGGCTTGACCGAGACGATCGCGTTCATCAAGCGTGGCTACGCCCCCTGATGGAACAGGGCGAGCAGGTCCCCGATGCGGCGGCCGGACTCGGTGGGGTGCCGGAACGGGCCGTCCGGGTGGACCGTGTAGTGGTTGCGGCGGCCGACCCGCTCGTGACTCAGGTACCCGGCGGCCTCCAGGTCGGCGACGATCGCCTGGGTCCCGCGCTCGGTGATCCCGACGGATTCGGCCACGTCACGCAGGCGCACGGTCGGGTCGCGGTGGATCGCCAGCAGCACGTGAGCGTGGTTGCTCAGGAAGGTCCAGCTGGTCAAGAAATCTCCTTCTCCGGTTGACATGCGAACTCTACTTCGTGAATAGTGGTACGTACTTCGAGGGGGAGTACCCGACCGCACCACGCGAACATCGTCATTACGGAACCGGCCCATCCGGCTCCCGGTGTCGCAGTCACCGTAAGCGGTGGCCCGGGGAGACCTTCGTCCAGACCGGACGAAAGGATCCCCCGTGTCCGTACCGTGGTGGGCTTGGGCCGCCGTCATGCTTGCCGTCGCCGCGATGCTCGCGGTCGACCTGTTCCTGCACCGCGACAACCACGTCATCGGCTTCCGTGAGGCCGCGATCTGGTCCGGGATCTGGATCGCCGCCGGGCTCCTCTTCGGCGCCGTCCTCTGGGTCTGGCAGGGCGGCGAGGTGGCCGGCACGTACTACGCCGGTTATCTGATCGAGAAGGCCCTGTCGATCGACAACGTCTTCATCTTCGCGATGATCTTCACGGCGTTCGCGGTGCCCGAGGCGTACCAGCACAAAGTTCTGTTCTGGGGTGTCATCGGCGCGCTCGTCTTCCGGTTCGTGTTCATCTTCGTCGGCGCCGAACTGCTGGAGACCTTCTTCTGGACCGCGTACGTCTTCGGCGCGTTCCTGATCTACACCGGCTACAAGATGGCCTTCAAACACGACGACCAGACCCCACCACAGGACAACCTGGTCGTACGGTTGGTCCGTCGCGTGGTCCCCACCGACCCGCAGTACCACGGCGACAAATTCATCACCCGCGTCGACGGCAAACGTGTCGCCACCCTGCT
>DATMVU010000219.1:0-12358 GCA_035562875.1 Actinoplanes sp.
GTGCGGTTGCTGGAGAGACCGCGGCGGCACCTGATCGACCGGCCGGGCTGGGACGACATCGACGGCGGCGGCATGGAGGGCGACGCCGCTTAGTGGCGTGGATGCAGGGCAACCGATGGCCCCGCGCCCGGATGCAGGGCAACCGGCCGATTCGGTTCTTGTCGCGCACATTCCGGCGACCATGGATCAGGCGTACATCTTCTCCCTTCCGCGGGACCTCTACGTCGATATCCCGGCCAATGCGAAATCGCAGTACCGGGGCGGCAAAGGCAAGATCAACGGGGCGATGAGCCTGGGCAGCCGGGTGCCGGGCGGGACACCGAGCGTCACCCAGGGCTTCCAGCACCTGGCGAAAACGGTCACCCAGGTCACCGGCGTGCAGACCTTCGACGCCGGGGCGATCGTCAACTTCGGCGGTTTCAAGAGCATCGTCGAGGCGATGGGCGGCGTCACCATGACGATCGGCCAGGAGATCAAGTCCGAGCACCTGAAACCGAACGGCAAGCCCCGGGACCGGCGGCCGGAGTGTGCCGACCACGGTTGTGAACACCCGTACATCGGCGAGCAGAAGGTGTACAAGAAGGGCACCTACCACCTGAAGGCGTACGAGGCCCTCGACGTGGTGCGGCAGCGGTACAGCCTGAAGAACGGCGACTACGACCGGCAGAAGAACCAGCAGCGGTTCATCCGCGCCATCGCCGAGCAGGCGCTGAGCAAGGACGTGGTGACCAACCCGGCCAAACTGCTGAAGGTGCTGGACGCAGCGGGGGAGTCGCTGACCTTCTCCGGCGGCGGGCACACCATCGTCGACTGGGCGATCGCCATGCGCAACGTGGACCCGCAGAACATGATCACGATCAGCCTGCCGGGTGGCCGCCTCGACATCAACGGCAGGTACGTCGGCGAGCAGTTCACCGGCCCGGTCGACGACTTCTTCGCCGCCGTCGCCGAGGGGCGGGTGCCACAGTTCCTGATGGACAACCCGACCTTCGTCAGCGCGAACTAGGTCCTGTGGCAGACCCTGCGGGGTCCGCCACAGGACCTAGCGGGTCAGCGTGCTGACCAGGGAATCCACCAGAAACCGGTAGCTGCGGTCGATGTTCTGGGGGTAGCCGAAACCGCCACCGCCCTCCAGGCTGATGAAACCGTGCAGGGACGACCGGACCATCCGGGCGGCGTCGATGACAGCCTCGTCCCGCAGACCGAAACCGGTCAGGATGTCGAAGAGGATCCGCAGTGCCTCCTCGCTGGCCCGGAAGTCCTCGGTGTCCTCGGGGGCCGGTGCGCGCACCGTCGCGGCGTACCGGCCCGGATGCTCCAGGGCCCAGCGGCGGTAGGTCTCGGCGAACGCGTGCAGCGCCTCGGCTCCCGCCTTACCGGCTGCCGCCCGGGCCAGCACCACAGCGATCTCCCGTTTGGCGAGCAGCCCGATCCCGCGGCGGAGTGCGTCCAGGGAGTCGACGTGCTTGTAGAGCGACGGCGTGCGCACCCCGACCCGCTCGGCCAGCAGCCCCATGGTCAGCCCGGCGAACCCCACCTCGTCGGCCAGGTCGGCGCCCGCCGCGATCACCGCGACCGGGGCGAGACCAGCCCTAGGCATGGGCGTTCACCTGCAGGAACTCGAGCAGCAGCGCGACGGTCTCGTCAGGGAACTGGGCGTGCGGGTAGTGCCCGGCGCCCTCGAGCACGGCCAGCCGGCCGACCCCCTCGGGCAGCTCGGCCAGGATCGCCGCACCCTCGGCGCGCGGGTCGGCCCAGTCCGGATCCAAGGACCCTTCCACGATCAGAACCGGCCGTCGTACGTCACCGAGTCTCGCTCCGGCGTCGGCCGGCGAGGTCTTCATCATGCTCTGCAGCGCCTTCATTCGTCCGGGCTCGCGCAGCATGGCCTCCACCGCGGCCTGCCGACCGGTCCAGTCCGCCGGTTTGGCGCCCGGGTAGGCGTGCTCCAGGTAGCCGAGCCACTGTCCGATGCTGCCCATCATGGCACCGGCCAGCCGGAAGAAGCCGGTGCGGTACGCGGCCACCCGCAGGTCGCCCAGTTTGACCGCCTGCGCTCTGGTGAACGGGGCCAGCTCGACGACGCCGGTGATCGACTCTGGTGCGGTGGCGGCGGCGATCGTGGCGGCTCCACCGGAGATCGAGTGCCCGACCAGCACCGCGGGCCCGCCCAGGTGCCGGATCACGGCGATCAGGTCCGAGGCGATGTCGGTTCGCGTGTAGGACGGCCACGTGGCGGTGGACTCGCCGCAGCCGCGCAGGTCCACGGCGGCGACGCGATAACCGGCGGCCACCAGTCGCGGGGTGACGAAACGGTAGGCGGCCCGGCTGTCGCCCATCCCGTGCGCGAGCACGACCAGGGGACCGTCTCCGGACACCTCGAAGGCGATCCGTCCGCCGTTGACTTCCACGTACTCGGTCATGGGTGTGTCTCCCGTCTTGGCTAATTGCGTTAGCTAGAAGCTAATGCCATTAGCTAACGCCTGTCAAGCCCGTGGTTATCCTCGGAGAATGCTGAAAACGGCTTACACCGACATGGGCGGAGAAGGCCGAGCCGTGGTACTCACACACGGTGCCGGCATGGACCACACTGTGTTCGAGCCACAAGCGACCGACCTGGCGAAAGCCGGCTACCGGGTGATCACCTGGGACCTGCCCGGCCACGGCGCGTCACCCTTGGAGTCAGGCGCCCGCTTCACCGCCGCCGGCGCCCTCACCGAATTCGCCGCGCTGCTCGACTGGCTGCGCCTGGACCGCCCGATCCTGATCGGGCACTCCCTCGGCGGCAACCTGTCCCAGGCCCTGGTCCGCGCCGACGCCCACCGGGCCGGCGGCCTGATCGTCCTCGACGCCACCTGGAACGCCGGCCCGCTCACCGGCGTCGAACGGCTCGGCCTGCGCCTGGCCGCCCCCGGCCTCGCCCTCATCCCACCGGCCCGGCTGCCCGACCTGATGGCCCGCGTCTCCGCAGTCACCCCGGACGCTGTCACCCACGCCCGCACCGCTTTCACGGCCATGCCGAACCGCACGTTCCGCGACGTGTGGCGGGCCACCGCCTCCCTGGTCGCCCCGGAACCCGGCTACCGCACGCCGGTTCCCCTCGCCCTGATCCGCGGCGCCCGCGACCGCACCGGCAACATCGCCACCGCGATGCCCCGCTGGGCGGCCGCGGAACATGTCGAGGAGCACGTCGTCCCCGGCGCCGGCCACCTGGTGACTCTCGACGCCCCCGAGGCCACCGCGGACACCCTGCGGGCGGTGCTGTCCTTGTGGTGACCTGGTCCTCTACTGCGACGCCGCCGCCCGGAGTCTCTGACTCATGATCGCTCATCCATAGTGGAAGATCATTATGGGGCCGTGCCGTCAGGGGCGGTTCCTCGGGCGGCGGACTGCCACGCCGCGCGACTCCAGACGGGACAGGACCGTGGAATCGTCCAGGTGGGCCAGGCTGACGTCCAGGTCGGTCAGCGCGGGCAGCGACTCCAGAACGCCGGCCGCCGTGCTGTCGCCGGTCAGCAGGAGCCTGGCCAGCGTGGGGTGGCCGGCCAGCGGGGTCAGGTCCAGGGGTGCGTCCCGGTAGCCGTGCCCGTCCAGGTCCAGGGAACGCAGGCCGGACAGCGCGTGGATGCCCGCCAGCGAGTGGACCGTGTAGTCGTCGGACTCGCCGCCGGTGTCGATGTCCAGGATCTCCTCGACCAGCATGTAGACGGTGTTGCCACCGTCGAAGTCGACGTCCTCGGCGGCTGCCGCCTGGGCGGGTGTGAACGGGAGCGCGTGCAGGAGATCGAGCGAGGCGGCCAGCCGTGGGCCGGGGCCGGGATAGCCGTCCTCCGGGCCGTCCGGGCCGGTCGACTCGACGATCGCGCGGACGGTTCCGTCATCGATCACGCCGGCGGTCAGGAGCGCGCTCAGGACGCCGAGGTGCAGGCCGCGGTCGGGGAGGACGAGGGTCACGACGGTGGAGGGTATCTGGCACGATGCGGCGATGGCCACCTACGAAGTCGCAGTGGTGTTGCTCGTCGATGAATCGGGCGCGGTCCTCATGCAGCATCGGGACGACCGGACGCCGGTCTCGCCGAACCAGTGGGGTCTGCCGGGCGGGCGGATCGAGGCGGGGGAGACGCCCGAGCAGGCGGCACACCGGGAACTGCTGGAGGAGACCGGTCTGACCGTGGCGGAGCTGCAACCGTTCTGGAGCGGGCCGCGCCCGGCCGAGGACGGCTTCCCGCACACGGTCACCGTGCACGTCTTCCGGGGCACGACCAGCGCCCGCCAGCAGGACGTGGTTCTGGGCGAGGGGCGCGCCATGGTGTTCGTACCGCTGGAGCAAGTATTTGATCTTGACCTGGGGGTGACCGCCGCCGCGATCCTGCCGCGTCATGCGTTCCGGTTGCGACCGGTGCACCGGTCCGACCTGGCCCGGCTCACCGTGCTGCTGGACCAGTTGGGGTACCCGTCGGACGAGGCCGACGTGGGCAAACGCCTCGACGGCTGGCTGGACGACCCGGCCAGCCGGCTGATCGGCGCCGACGACGCCGGCGAACTCGTCGGGGTCGCGGCACTGCACGTGATGCCGATGCTGGAGATCGACGGGAAGCTCGGGCGGCTGCTGGCTCTGGTCGTCGACGAGCGCTGCCGCGGCCGGGGAGTGGGGCAGATGCTGGTCGCGGCGGTGGAGGAGCAGGCCCGTACCGCCGGGTGTGTGAAGGTGGAGATCACCAGCAGCCGCAGCCGGGTCAGGACCCACGAGTTCTACCGGCAGCTCGGCTACACCGATCTCTGCCCCGTCTCGGCCCGCTTCATCAAGAACCTCGGTGCTTGAGGACCTCGTCCATGTGCTCCTCGGCCCACCGTTTCAGGCTGCGCATCGTCTGATGCAGGGAGAGACCCAGATCGGTCAGCTCGTAGTGGACCGTGACCGGCACCGTCGGGGTCACGGTCCGGCTGATCAGGCCGTCGCCCTCCAGTGCACGCAACGTCTGGGTGAGCATCTTCTGGCTCACCCCGGCCAGCAGCCGGGACAGTTCGGAATAGCGCATCGGGCGCGGTTCGCCGGTGCAGTCGGGGCCGCTGCCGAGCGCCGCCAGGATCAGCGCGACCCATTTGTCGGAGATCCGGTCGAGCAGTCTCCGGCTCGGGCACACTGCCAGGAAGGCGTCGTACTCCGCCTTGGCCTGCGCTCTCTTCTCCGCTGCTGAGGTGGTCACCATCGTTCCTCACGGTGGGTTACGCACTTCGAAGTGCCTACTTCCTCGGAGAAAGCTACTTCCCGATAGTGGTGTGGACAACCTTTCCGCACTTCCCTGGAGTACGAATGAAATCGCTACCCGGTGGCACCTGGACCCTCGGCGATCGTGACGTGACCCGGTTCGGTTACGGGGCCATGCAACTCGCCGGGCCCTGGGTGATGGGACCGCCCGCCGACCGGGACGGGGCGCTCGCCGTGCTCCGCGAAGCCGTCGACCTGGGCATCAACCACATCGACACCTCCGACGCGTACGGACCCCACGTCACCAGCCAGCTGATCCGCGAGGCTCTGCACCCGTACCCGCAGGACCTCCGGATCGTCACCAAGGTCGGCGCGACCCGGGACGCCGACGGCGGCTGGCCCGTCGCCCGCGACCCGGCGAGCCTCCGGCAGCAGGTGCGCGACAACCTCGACCGGCTCGGGCTGGACGTGCTCGACCTGGTCAACCTGCGGCTCGGCGACGCCGCGGGACCACGGCAGGAGCCGATCGCCGAAGCCTTCGGAACCCTCGCCGACCTGCAGTCCGAGGGCCTGATCCGGCACCTCGGCGTCAGCAACGCCACCGCCGGACAGGTCACCGAGGCGCGGGCGATCGCGCCGATCGTGTGCGTGCAGAACATGTACAACCTGGCGCACCGGCACGACGACCTCCTGATCGACGAGCTCGCCGCCGACGGCATCGCCTACGTGCCGTTCTTCCCGCTCGGCGGATTCAGCCCGCTGCAGTCGTCGGCGCTGTCCGCGGTCGCCGCCCGGCTGGCGACGTCGCCGATGTCGGTGGCGCTGGCCTGGCTGCTGCACCGGTCCCCGAACATCCTGCTGATCCCCGGCACCAAGTCGATCACCCACCTGCGCGAGAACATCGCCGGAGCGGGCTTGGAGCTCTCCCCGGACGACCTCACGGAGCTCGACAAGATCGCCTGATGTGCCCCTGGTCATGGCCGGTGACCCGGGCCGCTGGCTAGGGTCACCGGCATGCTGGATACGTACGACGCCGTGCTCTTCGACTGTGACGGGGTCCTCGTCGACTCCGAACGGATCACCAACGCCGTGCTCCGGGCCATGCTGCACGAGCTGGGCTGGCAGGTGTCGGAAGCGGACTGTTTCCGGCTGTTCGTCGGGCGGGCCGTCAAGGACGAGAGCGCCCTGATCTTCGAGCACACCGGGTTCACCGTGACCGACGAGTGGATCGCGGAGTTCCGGGTCCGTCGCAACGAGGCGCTGGTCCGGGACCTGGAAGCGATCCCGGGCGCCGTCGCGGCGGTGCTGGAGATCAACCGGCTCACCGGGGGAGCACTGGCCGTCGCGAGCGGCGCCGACCGCCCGAAGATCGAGCTGCAGTTGACCAGAGTCGGTCTCGCCGACGTGTTCGCCGGGAAGACGTTCAGCGGCATGGAGACACCCCGCAGCAAACCCGCGCCGGACGTCTACCTCGCCGCGGCGGCCGCGCTCGGCATCGACCCGGCCCGCGCGGCGGTCGTCGAGGACACCCCCACCGGGGTACGAGCCGGGGTTGCGGCGGGCGCGACCGTCTTCGGGTACTGCCCGCCGGACAGCCTCGCCCACCACGCGTCGCAGGTGCTGCTCGATGCCGGCGCCACGTACACCTTCGCCGACATGGCCGAACTGCCCGGCCTGCTTGCTGCTTCTCAGCCTGCGAACCTCTTCGTTCGCACCATCGACCGGTAAGCGGCCAGCGCCGCCTTGTCGGTGTCCGGCCGGAAATTGCGGGACGTGCCCTTCTGATTGTCGGTGTCGAACCAGACCACCGCACCGATCGACGGGGTCGACGCCACATAGGCGGACAGCTTCCTCGTCCATGTCGCCTTGCTGGAACCGCCGTGCTCGATGGCGGCGGTCTCGGCCAGCACGATCGGTTTCCGCCTGCCGTACTCCGCCACGATCGGCGAGAACAGCGTCTTCGGCGACTCCTTGCCGAAGTTGTAGCCGGAAACCCCCACCCAGTCGACGTACGCGTCACCCGGGTAGTAGTGCTGGAAACGGTTCCACGACACGTCCGGCCCGGAATTCCAGTTCGGTGACCACACCCAGGCGACGTTCGACGCCCCGTTCTCCCGGAAGATCCGGTGAATCCGCCGCCAGGACGTGATGAACCCGCCCGGCTTCTTACCGTTGTGGCTGCCGTCCCAGGCGAACCAGTTACCGTTCATCTCCCAGCCCCAGCGCAGCATCACCGGCCGTTTCATGCCGGCCAGCCGGGTCGCCATCAGCGCGATGTTCTTGTCCGACTTACCGCTGGTGATCCGCTGATGGGTGGTGCCGTGCCAGGAGACCATCAGCACCGCGTCCGACGGCACCTCGGGCTCGCTGACCGGCGCATACCCGGACCACGGGTAGTAGCGGTGAATGATGCGCTGCTCCCGGCCGAGCTGTTCACGCCGCACCGCGAGACTCTGAGTGAGCGTCTTGCCCCGCAACGACAGATACGACCCGAGAAGCGCCTTCCCCGGCCGGAACGGCACCGCCCCACCCTTTCTCGGAGCCGCTTGCACAGCTTCAGGGGCCAGGGCGATCGCCGGTACGGCCAACGAGAGCATCCCCAGCATCTGGCGCCTGGCCAGCCCGTTCTCCATATCCGCAAGCATGCCGTTGCCGGCCACCGCCCGACCTCACTCGGGCGGCCGGACAATCCCGCCCGACCCGCGGGGATCAGGCCTGTTCAGCCCTCCGGCCGAGAGCCGTTCCGCGCTCGTTCCGGTCGGCGCGCGCCGCCTACGGCCCGGATGAGCACCGTGCTCTCGCCGCCCGGCCGGTCCTCGGCCGCGGTCGCCGGGATCGAGTCCGTGATGAGAAGGCGTACGCCAGACCCGGACCGACACGATCGATGACGGGGAGCAGCGCCGCCAGCTGCATTCGATCCTGTTCGGGGCCCCGCGGGTAGACGTGGCGGACTGGGCGACACCGGTCGCCACCTGGGCCGAGCTGACCGGGCGACTGCTAACTTCAGGCGATGACGGGGTTCTCAGCGAAGCGACGGCGAAGGACACCCGGGCGGCTCGAAAAGCCCGCCGGCGGCGCCGTGGCGGTTGAGGTGTACCCCTGATGGAGCTGATCTCGCTGACCGGTCCGGACAGTCACCGGCTGACGATGGCCCCCGGGGTCGGGAGTTGCTCGCTCGGTGGTGGGGACGCCGATCTGCGGGTGGCGCCCGGCGATCCGATCGACTGGGCCGTCTTCGACCGGTTCAGCACCCCGGCCGGGTCGCCGTGGCCGCGATGGATCAGTTACCAGGGTGACGACACCGGCTGGATCGGCTGGTCGCGGCACCGGCCGATCGAAGGTTTCACCTGGTCGCCGGAGTCCGCGCAGGCTGTGGACGCGAGTCGTGCCGACATCGGCCGGCTAGGGGTGCGGCTGGGCGGGGAGCCGGTGCGACTGGTTCTGCCACCGTCGCTGTCGGTCTCGGTGAACGGCGATCTCGACCTGTTCACCCCGGTGCTGGCACCCGGGGCCGAGTGTCCGTCGCTGGGGTTCGGCCCGTCCGGGAAAGTGTGTGCGTTACCGGTCATGCCCGCGCTGGCCGGAGCCACCTCGGTGTCCGTGTCGGTGCAGCCGCTGCGGCAGACGTTCGACTGCGCGAGTCTGCTCCAGTTCCCGGGACTGCGCAGCCTCCAGTTGTCCGGTGGGATGACCAATCTGGAAGCGCTCACCGCATTGCCCGCCCTGGACGGGCTGGAGCTGAGATTCGTACCGGCAATGACCGGTCTTCCGTCCTTGGCGGAGCTGCCACGGCTGGCGTATCTGATCGCGTGGAACGTCGACGACCGGGAGGGAAGGCGGCTGCGTACCGAATTCCGCCGGGACACCCGCGAATGGCGCGGCTACTCCTCGGTCTCCAGACTGCGCAGCGCCGCCTGGTTCGCCACCGAGTACCGGCTGCCGTTCGCGGCCTGGCCGGCGAAGTCGTCGCGAGCCGCGGTGCGGGCGTTCCGGGCCGCGGAGAAGGCGATCGGGGCGGCCACCACCGAGGCCGCGGTCGAGGCGGCGGTGCGCGGGTTCGTCGCGGCGATCAACCGGCTGCCCGGGATCGAGACCACCGAGCGGGAGGACGCCGGGGACGCGGTCGCCCTGCTGACCGAGAGCACACCGCCCGGTGACCTGCGAAAGGCGGCCGAGGGCTGGTTCGACGCGGCCCGCGACTTCTGAGCCCGGTCCGGCGGATGTGACCGAACCGCCGCCCCATCCGGTCCTATCAGCAGACGCGACGGACAGCGAGGAGCTGATGTGGACACCAGTCTGCGGGACGAGTTCGACAGGGCGGTCTCCGGCGATCCCGGTATCGACCCGGCCACGATGGCGGCACGTGTACCGCCTCCACTCTGCCATCATCACGATATGTACAAAGTAATGCTAATCGTCACAATAATGGGCATAGCGCCGCCACCCGTCTCCTGGGGCCACGACGGCTACGGCCCGGGCAACACCCGCTACAACCCAGCCGAGAGCGTGCTCAACATCAAGTCCGTGGACCGGCTCCGGCTGCGCTGGACCGTCACCCCCGCCCCGGGCCGGCCCGGCTGCCAGGCCGCCCCCGACGCGCCCCGGGTCGCCGGCGACCGCGTCTACCTGCTCGAAGCCGGAGGTGTCGCGGCGTACCACGCGGCCACCGGTGAACGCCTGTGGCGCAACACCGGCTTCAGCCTGATCACCGCCGGCCCGATCGTGGCCGGTGGGCTGGTCCTCGTCGGCAACACCGCCTGCGAATCGGCGAGCGACTACGACGGCTCCCTGATCGCCCTCGACGCCGCCACCGGAGCCCAGCGCTGGCGCCGCACCGCGGCCTGGACGATCGGTACCGCCGTCGCCGACGCGGGTGCCGTCGTCACCTCCGGCGAGTGCGGTACCTGCGACGACGCCCGGCACAGCACTCACGCCTACCGGCTCGACGACGGCACCCCGCTGTGGAACCACCCGAACGAGACCCTCGCCGGCCCGGTCTCGGCCGCCGGCACCGTCCTGCTGCGCCGCACCACCGGACGACTCGACACCTGGGCCGGCCGGATCACCACCGGGAAACCGGTGTGGGGCACCGACCTCGAACCCACTGCGGTCGCCGCGAACCCGGCCGGCACCCGGTTCTACCTGACCACCGGCGCCGGGCTCGCCGCCCACGCGGCCACCGACGGCAGGCGGCTCTGGCACCTGCCGAAGGAGGCCGGTGACCTGGCCGCCGACGGGCGCCGCGTCTACGTTGCCTCGGCCGGGCGGGTCAACACCTACGACGCCGCGACCGGCCGCTTGCTCTGGACCCGGGCACTCACCGAGCCGCGCGCCCCGATCCGGGCCGGCGGGCTGCTCTACGTCCTGACCGGTACCGGAACACTGGCGATCCTCAAACCCGGCGACGGTACGATCATCCGCACCCGGGCGTCGTACAGCGCCCTGACCGCGCACGTCGTCCCGGCCGGCGGCCGTCTGTACACCACCGGGCGCACCACGATCCGGGCCTACGAGCCGGGGTAGATCGGCAGCGGGCCGGTGTGACCGGTCCGGCCGGTCAGCCGGGCCGTGCCGCGGAAATCCTCAGTTGCAAACCGGTGCTCGTCCTTTCGTCCGACCCTTGCCGTCCGATCTGACCTCCGGATGCGGCCCACGGTTCCCGGAGGCCGCCATTGACGAAGGTGGCGACTGTGCAGGGGTTGACGGGATGGCTGGGCGACAGGCGGGTCGGTACGAAGATCCTGTCGGCGGTTCTGGTGGTGGCGACGATCAGCACCGGCGTGTCGTCGTACGCCGTGGTGCAGATGTCCGGGCTCAACGACGGCACCGACAAGATCTACGCCGGTAACGTCGAGCTGGCGACGATCGCCGAGATGCGGAACGCCTTCAACCGGATCCGCATCGACTCGCTCGACCACTTCATCAGCGTCGACGACGCGGCCGAGGCCGAGGCCGAGGCGGCGATCACCGAGGATCTGAAGACGCTCGCCGCCGCCGAGGAACGGTACAAGACCTCCTCCCTGGGACCGAAGCAGATCGCCGCGCTGGAGAAGTTCGACACCGCCTGGTCGCGGTACGTCGCCATCACCACCGACACCCTCATCCCGCTGAGCCGGGATGACAAGGACACGCAGATCGCGAAGATCCGCGCGGAGCAGACCGAGCCGCTGATCGCCCAGGCCGGTGAGGCCATGGACGTGCTGTCCGAGGAGACGGTGGCCAACGCCAAGGAAGAGAACGACAAGGCGACAGCGGACTACCATGCGGCCCGTACTCTGGTCATCTCCCTGATCATCGCCGGGCTGCTGCTCGGGGTGGCCGCCGCGATGCTGATCGCCCGGATGATCACCCGGCCGCTCTCACGCTGCGTCACGGTGCTGACCGAGGTGCACGACGGCGACCTGACCGCCCGTACCGGCCTGTCCGGGAAAGACGAGGTCGGCGTGCTGGCCAAGGCCCTCGACGAGACCACCGAATCGATGGCCCGGATGGTGCGCCAGGTCGGCGCCAACGCCGAACACGTGGCCGCCGCCTCCGAGGAACTGTCTGCCACGTCGGTGCAGATGTCAACGGCCGCCGAGGAGACGTCCGCCCAGGCCGGAACCGTCTCCGACGCCGCCGATGTGGTGTCGCGCAACGTGGGGACGGTCGCCGCCGGAGCCGAGGAGATGGGCACCGCCATCCGCGAGATCGCCACCAGCGCCACCCAGTCGGCACACGTGTCGGCGCAGGCCGCCGAGACCGCGGAACGCACCACCGGCATCGTCGCGCAGCTCGGCCGGTCCTCCGCCGAGATCAGCAGCGTGGTCCAGGCGATCACCAGCATCGCCGAACAGACCAACCTGCTCGCCCTCAACGCCACCATCGAAGCGGCCCGGGCCGGCGAGATGGGCAAGGGCTTCGCTGTCGTCGCCTCCGAGGTGAAGGACCTGGCCCAGGAGACGTCCCGGGCCACCGACGACATCACCAAGCGGATCACCTCGATCCAGGCGGAGACCGAACAGGCGGTCGAGGCGATCAGCGAGATCACCGAGGTGGTGGCCCGGATCAACGACTACGCCGCCACCATCGCCGCGGCCGTCGAGGAACAGACCGCGACCACCAACGAGATGGCCCGCAACGTCTCCGAGGCCTCCACCAGCGCCGGTG
>DATMVU010000220.1:0-3729 GCA_035562875.1 Actinoplanes sp.
GTCGTCGGTGCGGGTGTAACGCGTCGCCTCGATCGCGTTCGGCAGGAACGCGTGGCAGTCGGCGAGCACGTCGAGCACGTCACCGGACCACTGGTCGGTCTCGTCCCAGCCGACGTCGGCGAACACCCGGGTGCCTGCCGACCGGGCGCGGCGCACCCAGTCCATGCCCTCCGGCGCCAGGCTGACCGCCGCGGCACGGGCCGCCGGCAGGCCGTTGACCAGGCCGTCTGCGGCGGCCGGCAGCGGATGACCGTGGGTGATCATGCTGCGGTCGCGGTTGTACGCCAGCGAGACGGTCACCGGGGAGTGCCAGTCGTCGACCCGGCGCGACGCCGACATGTCGATGCCCTCCTGGTGACTCAGCACCCGGTGACAGAACTCGCCGTAGGCGTCCGAGCTGAGGGCCGTCCCCAACCCGGTGTGCAGGCCGAGGCGGCTCGCCGCCACGGCCAGGTTGGCCACCCCGCCCGGGCAGGAACCCATGCCGGAGGCCCGCACCTCGGTCCCGGGCACAGGCAGCTCATGCAGCCCGGTGAAGATCACGTCGAGGAAGACGACTCCGGGTACGAACAGGTCGAGCTGACGAGCCATCGTCAGATCCTATCCCCGCCCCTATCGGCCGAGTAGCTATTGATCCCGGGGTTTCCGCAGATCGGCGTGGCCGGCCCGAAGCGTGTCGGTGGTCCGGTCGGTGCCCGGTGGCCGCATCGAGTCCAGCAGTCGCCAGGCCTCCTCCAGCGCCTGGGACAACTCCCCGATCCGGCCGGCGTGCTGCCGGCGGACGTCCTCCCGCACTTTCTCGATTCGGCGCATCCATCCTTCGGCACTGGCCGAAGGGGCTGGGGAATCATTCACCGGCGCGGCGGGAACGGACGGGAAACGATCGGAATCCGCACGCGGCGCCGGACGGAATCCGGGACGGGAATCCGCGGAATCGCCGGATCGGGGCGAGGGAACGGGACGAGGGCGATGGGTGGCGGGTGGTGCGGCCGGGTTCTCACCCAGCACGTCGGCGGCGGGGACGATGGCGGCGATCGGGCGTCCACCGTCGACGATGACGGTGACCTGCCCGGTGAGCCCGGTAACCCGGACCAGTTGCTGGAACCGCAGGCGAGCCTCAGAGACCGTGAGCTCGATCCGGCGGCGAATCGGCATTGCTGGTTCTCCCATACACCGATGATGCGCCCGGGGTATGACAAAAATGCGTAGCCGCTGGTCACCAACGTGGATAGGTTGCCGCCATGGCTGTTGAATCATCACGTCCGGAAATGACGATCTTTATCGCCGAGGGGGCACAACGGCAAGCCGCTATCGACGTACGACAATCGGTGTCGCTGGCTGCCGCAACCCTCCGCGACACGGTGGGAGGGGATTGGCGGCAACCGGCCGCCGGCCTGGAATGGACCGTCTGGGAGACCCTCGAACACACCGCCGACGACCTGTTCGCCTACGCCGGTCAGATCTCCTCGGCGACGCCGCCGCAGGACGACTACGTCCCGTTCGGCTGGCGGCAACTACGCGACGGCGGGCCGGCTCTCACCGTGTTCGTCAAGGAGGACGCGAAACCCGAGGGCCTGATCGACGTGCTGCTGTCCAGTGGCGGCCTGCTGACTGCGGCGGTGCTCACCACACCCGCGGACCGGCTGGCGTACCACCCGTACGGCATCTCGGATCCGGCGGGTTTCGCCGCGATGGGGGTGGTCGAGACGCTGGTCCACATGCATGACGTGGCGCGCGCCCTGGACGTGCCGTGGACGCCGCCGGAGGACCTGTGCGACCGGGCGCTGCGCCGGCTGTTCCGGGACGCTCCCGCCGACGGCAGCCGCTGGGCCGCGTTGCTGCAGGTCACCGGCCGTGGTGAGACCCCGGTGGGCAAGTGGCGCTGGGACGGGACACCTCACAGCCGGTGAGCGTCGAGTAGCGTCATCACCTCGGCGGCCGCGTCGGTCAGCACCCGCCGGTCGGTGTCGCTGAAGACCCGCGGCCGGGAGTCGATCACACAGTGCGCGCCCAGGGTGTGCCCGCCGAACCCGGTCAGCGGCACCCCCAGGTAGCTGCGCAGCCCGGTCATCCGCACCATCGGGTTCTCGGCGTGCCGGGGGTCCTCGCGTGCGTCGACGACACAGTAGGGTTCGCCGGCCAGCACGGTGTGCGTGCACAGGGCCCACTCCGCCGGTGTCCCCTGAGCGTGGGCGACCCAGCCGGAGACCCCGTACGAGCCGATGATGAACTGCGACGTGTCGAGCATGACCGAGATCAGCGAGACGGGGGCCTGGACGGTCCGGGCGGTGCGTTCGGCCAGGTCGTCCAGGGTGGTGCGCAGGTCGGCGGTGTAGAGGTCGTAGCCGGCGATCTCCCGGATCCGCTCGGGGACGCCGAGCCGGTCGAAGAGTTCGGTGTTCATGCCAGGCTCCTGAGTTCGAGGTGGGCGGCGGCGAGACAGTCGTACGAGGTCATCCGGATCCGCAGGGCGACGGCGCAGAGCCGGGTGGTCGGGTCTGCGGCCTCCATCACCGTCAGCAGGTCGTCGAGCGAGCCGCCCGCCGACTTGGCGAGCTGCTGCCAGATCTGTGCCCCGTCCGCACCGTGCACCCGGTGCACGGTGTCCCGTGCGTCGTCGACGGTGGGCCGGGTGAGTCCGTAGGGATCCATCAGTGCCGGAATCCGCCGACCAGGGTGGTGAGGTCCCCCGCGAGCCGGGTCAGGTCGGCGGCGGCCTGCTGGGTGGCCCGGGCCCCTTCGGCGGTGGCGGACGCCACCTCGGCCACCCCGGAGACGGTCCGGGCCACGTCACCGCTGCCGGCGGCCGCGTCGGCGACCGACCGGCTCATCTCCCCGGTGGTCGCGGTCTGCTCCTCGACGGCCGAGGCGATGGTGGTGGTGTAGTCGCCGATCTGCTGGATGACCGCGGTGATCTCGCCGATCGCGGAGGCGGCTGAGGAACTGGAGACCTGGATGGCACCGATCCGTTCGGTGATCTCCTCGGTGGCCTTGGCGGTCTGCTGGGCCAGCTCCTTGACCTCACCGGCCACCACCGCGAACCCTTTGCCGAGTTCCCCGGCCCGGGCCGCCTCGATGGTGGCGTTGAGGGCGAGCAGGTTGGTCTGCTCGGCGATGCTGGTGATCAGCCGGACCACGTCGCCGACCTCCCGGCTGGCCGCACCCAGTTCGGCGACCTGATGGTTGGTGCGCTCGGCGACGGCCATGCCCTCCTGCGCGACCCGGGCCGCGTGCGAGGCGTTGGAGGCGATCTCGGCGATCGACGCGCTCATCTGCTCGGCCCCGGCGGCGACCGACTGGACACCGGCGTTCACCGTCTCACTCGCGGAACTGGCCGAGCCGGCCCGCTGGGCGACGTCCGCGGCCCCGTTCTGCAACTGGGCACTGACCGCGGACAACTCCTCCGAGGCCCCGGCCAGGGTGAGCGCGGAACCGCCGATGGTGCTCACCGTGTCCCGCAGCCGCAGGACCGCCGCGTCCAGGGCACGGCCCATCCGGCCCGGCTCGTCCCCGGTGGTCAGGCCGGTGCCCCGGGTCAGGTCACCGTCGGCGAGGCCCTCGCAGACGGCGATCACCCGCAGCAGCGAACGGACGATGGCGCGGGCCACGAAGAAGCCCAGCGTCAGGGCCGCCGCGAGTCCCGCCACCAGCATCACGATGACCTCGACACGGCTGGACCGGTAGCCGTCGGCGGCTTGCGCCGCGTCCGCCGCGGCCTCCGTCTGCTCG
>DATMVU010000221.1:0-4672 GCA_035562875.1 Actinoplanes sp.
GGGAGCATGCGGCGGGTCAGTGACGACACCGGGAGCATGCGGCGGGTCAGTGACGACACCGGGAGCATGCGCCGGGTCAGTGACGACACCGGCGGCATGAGCCGTGCCGGTGACGACACCGGCAGTATGCGGCGGGTCAGTGACGAGACCGGTGGTCTCCCGGCGCAGCGGGGCCGGGCCGGTGGCTCGATGGGCTCGCTGGCCGCGGCCTCCGGGGCGTTCCCGACCCGGCGTACCAGCGGGGCCGAAACCGGATCCGAGGAGCTGCCGCTCGTACGGAAATCGGGGAATGGGGCGGACGGACCGGACACCTGGCCGCAAGCCTCCACCTTCTCGCCCGGATCCCCGGCCGGTGCCTACCCGTCGTCCGGCGGACCGGCCGGCTCCAACGTCCCGTGGCCGGCCTCCTTCGAATCCCCGCAGCAGTCCGTCACCACCCCGCTGTGGGCGGACGACAACCCGGCCGGATCGTTCGAGACCACCTCGTCGTGGTCGTCGGCCGGTAGCCCGCCGCCACAGCGGGACCAGGTGACGTTCGGTGACACCCAGCCGCCGTCCGGTGCCCGGCCGCCACGCACGCAGTCCCGGCTGGTGACCGCGGGCATGGCACTGCTCGGTGTGGTGGCGCTCGCCGTCGTCGCGTTCACCGGAGTCGTCTACTACTCCGGTGAGGACAGCCAGATCGCGGACATGCTCGGCGGTGGGGGCAGCGCCGGCCAGCAGGTGGTCAGCGGGCCGCTGAACGACCTGAACCTGGCGACCTTCGAACTGATGGCCGCCACCGACCGGGTGCGGCTGCGGATCGACGACCTCGGTGATGACCTCTACCGGGTCAGCGCGCCGGAGGGCAGCGGTGTCCGGCCCAGCGCCGAGGTCCGCGACGAACGGCTCCGGGTGGACCTGAACCGGGAGAACGCCGGAAGCGGCGGCGAGGTCGAGGTGGTGCTGTCCGCGAAGGTGCGGTGGACCATCCGGTTCTCCGGCTACTCCGCCGAACGTATCGTCGACCTCACCCAGGGCCGGATCAAGGCCATCGAACTGGTCGGCGGCACCCGGCGAGCCGAGATGAACCTGGCACAGGCGGTCGGCACCGTCCCGATGAAGATCACCGGCGGGATCGACGAACTGATCCTGCGGGCACCCAGCGGCAGCCCGGTACGGGTGAAGGTGGGCGCCGGTGCGGGAACCGTGACCGCCGGATCGAAGACGCTGAAGGACGTGAAACCCGGGTCGACGCTGACACCCAAGGACTGGACCAGCGGAAACCGGTACGACGTGGACGCGATCGCACCGGTCACCCTGCTGAAGGTGGAGACCTCGGCGCCGTCCTGACGGCACCGTTCTCCCCGCGTACGGCGAAGGTCACGCTCTGGATCTTGAAGATCCGGAGCGTGACCTTTCGGTGATGCCGTCAGTTCAGAACGCGCAGGCGGACCGTCTGCTCCATGTCACGGAGCTGGTCCAGGACCACGTCGGGGTACCCGCGGGCGATGTCGGTGATCAGATAGCCGTACTCCCCGCGGGTGCTCAGCATCTGGCCCTCGACGTTGACGTTGTGCTCGGCCAGGATCCGGTTGACCTGGGCCAGCACACCCGGCGTGTTCTTGTGCATGTGCACGATGCGGTGCATGCCGGGCAGGTCGGGCAGGGTCACGCCGGGCAGGTTCACGCTCAGCGTGGTGTTGCCCTCGGTGACGAACTTGGCCAGCTTGTTCGCCACGAAGCCGCCGATGTCGGACTGGGCCTCCTCGGTCGAACCGCCGATGTGCGGGGTGAGGATGACGTTCGGCAGGCCACGCAGCTCGGACAGGAACTCGTCGCCGCGGCCCTTCGGCTCCTTGGGGAACACGTCCACCGCGGCACCGGCGAGCCGGCCGCTCTTCAGCGCGTCCCGCAGCGCCAGGTGGTCGACGATCAGGCCCCGGGACAGGTTCAGGAACAGGCTGCCGGCCTGCATCTTCGCGAACTGCTCGGCACCGAAGAACCCGGCGTTGCCAGGCCGGCCGTCGACGTGCAGGGTGACGATGTCGCTGGACTCCAGCAGCTCGTCCAGGCTGGCGCAGCGGTGCGCGTTGCTCAGTGCCAGCTTGTCGGCGGTGTCGTAGAACGAGACCGACATGCCCAGGTTCTCCGCCAGCACCGACAGCTGGGTGCCGATGTTGCCGTAACCGACGATGCCGAGGCGGCGGCCGCGGATCTCGTGGGCGCCGTCCGCCGACTTGTCCCAGACGCCCTCGTGCATCGAGGCGTTCTTCTCGGTGAGCCGCCGGGTCAGCGCGATGATCTCGGCGATCGCCAGCTCCACCACCGAACGGGTGTTGGAGAACGGGGCGTTGAAGACCGCGACACCGTTCGCCGACGCCGCGGCCAGGTCGATCTGGTCGGTACCGATGCAGAACGCACCGATGCCGACGAGCTTGTCGGCGGCCTCCAGAACCTTCGCCGTCACCTGCGTCTTGGACCGGATGCCGAGCAGATGGACTCCGGAGATGCGCTCCACGAGCTCGACCTCGTCGAGCGCGTTGCGCAGGGACTCGACGTGGAAACCGTCCTCCTCGAGGCGGGAAACCGCGTCGGGGTGGATGCTCTCCAGGAGCAGGACTCGCACCTTGGGCTGGTCGGTCATCATCTTCCGTTCCATGATTCGGTTGGGCGCCCGGGCCGCCAATTGCAAATCAGACCCTAGTCCTCCTGCGTTCCGGGCCCGGTGCGGTGTGCTTGAGGTCCCATCTACCGGTCAACCCCGTAACTGTTACGGGACGGTGCCGGGTGTGGTTCAGCCGCGCGACAGGGCGTCCCGGAGCGAGGACAGCAGGGCGTCGGCCTGGAAACGCTGGAAGGCGCGCACCGTGGGCAGGCCCGGCGGCGGTGGCTGCCGGCAGCGGTGCTGGAACAGGGCCGTCGCCCCGGCCGGCACGCCGGTCACCACGTCCGGGTCGCCGGGAAGGTCCGACCAGCCGATCCGTACTCCGCCCGGTTGCGTCATGCCGCCGATCGTCGCAGTTCCGCCCCGCCCGATGACAGCGATTTTCAGGGCGCGCCGGCCCGCCGTCATCGTCTTCCTTGACGCCGTGGATACCCCGGGATCGCTCTACTTCGGTGCGTGGCGGCCGACCGGGCCGCCGGTGAGGAAGTGCGTGATGCGAATCAGGACGGTGCCGGTCCCCGGCCTGCTGCTGACGGCCGGATGCGGGACGGGTGAGCAGTCGGTGCAGTCCGTCGACGGATCGGCCACCCGGCTGGGCGCTGTCGAGACCGGGCTGTTCGCCGCCGGGCGGGCCGAGATCACCGGTGACGTCACCGAGGGCCGGCAGACCGGGGTGCCGTCATGACCCCGGTGATCACGCTGCGGGGGGTGGGCAAGAGCTATCCCGGCGGGGTCACCGCGCTGCGCGACGTCGACCTGACCGTCGAGCACGGCGAGCTGATCGGCATCGTCGGGCCGTCCGGCTCCGGCAAGTCCACCATGCTCAACCTGATCGGCACCCTCGACCGGCCCACCACCGGCACCGTGACCATCGACGGCCACGACATCGCGACACTCGACGACAGGCGGCTGTCGGCGCTGCGAGCGGCCCGGATCGGCTTCGTCTTCCAGTCCTTCCACCTCGCCCCGGGACGGGACGCCGTCGCCAACGTGTCGGACGGGCTGCTCTACACCGGCGTACGGAAGAAGGATCGTGATCGTCTGGCGCGGAGCGCTCTGCAGCGGGTCGGCCTCGGTGACCGGCTCGCCCACCGCCCCCACCAGCTCTCCGGGGGTGAACGGCAACGAGTCGCGGTGGCCCGGGCGATCGCCGGCGACCCGGCCGTGCTGCTCGCCGACGAACCCACCGGCAACCTCGACTCGGCCTCCGGCGCCGGCGTGATGAACCTGCTGCGGGAGCTGAACGCGGCCGGCACCACGATCCTGGTGATCACCCACGACCACGACATCGCCGAATCACTGCCCCGGCAGGTGTCGATGCGCGACGGGCGGGTTGTCTAGATGCCCGTCGCGCCGGGCGCCACCCGCGTGAACTTTTTCCGGACCGGGATTGATCCATCGTGGGAGCGTTCCCGTATGGATGGGAGAAGCGTTCCATCGCGTATCGGGGAAGTAGCAGGTCATGCGCCGAAAACTTGTCATCACCGCCGGACTCGCCGCCACCATGGTGGCCTCCGGGATCGGTATCGCGACGGCCGCCGAAGCCGCCGTACCGACAGTCAGCTGTCCGCAGGTCTACATCAAGGTCAACGTTCCGGCGCAGGCCCAGGCCGAGGTCGACAACAACCTCCGGCTGCTCGATCAGCAGATCGACGAGGCCAACAACCGGATCGCCGCCACCGTCGGCCAAGGCGGCCCGCAGTTCATCCAGAACGCGATCCTCGGACCGCTGAAGGACAAGCGGTTCGCCGCGATCAGCCGGATCGAGACGGCGATCTCCCGCAACGCCGCCCGCCCCAACCTGAACGCCGCGGGCCTGTCGACGTGCTCACTGAACCAGAACGGTGGCGCAGCCCCCGTCGTCACCACGCCCGCAGCCGCCGAACCCGGCAACAACCTGGGCATTCTCACCGACAGCTGCGACACGTCCAACCTGGAGCCGCACGACGGTTTCCAGAAGGGCAACCGCTGTGTCTCCACCGAGTTCGGTGAGGTAGCCAACGCCAACCGGAACCCCACCCTGCT
>DATMVU010000222.1:0-10771 GCA_035562875.1 Actinoplanes sp.
C
This sequence comes from Actinoplanes sp., assembly GCA_035562875.1. Taxonomy (GTDB): domain Bacteria; phylum Actinomycetota; class Actinomycetes; order Mycobacteriales; family Micromonosporaceae; genus Actinoplanes. Next base: position 2 of record DATMVU010000222.1, read on the forward strand.
CGGGAGATCTACGAGTCGGCCCGGATCGACGGCGCCGGCGAGGTGCAGATCGCGCTCCGGATCAAGACGCCGATGATCTCCTCGGCGCTGGTCCTGGCCACCCTGTTCACGATCATGGGAACTCTGCAGTTCTTCACCGAGCCGCTGATCCTCCAGCCGCTCAACCCGGGCGCGATCACCCAGCACTACACGCCCAACGTGTACGCCTACCAGCAGGCGTTCTCGTTCCAGCAGTACAACTACTCGGCGGCGATCTCGTTCCTGCTCGGAGCGGTGGTCTTCATCGGGTCCTACATCTTCCTGTTCGCCACCCGGAAGCGGAGCGCGCTGCGATGAACCTTTTTCAACGTGGCGAGGGCCGCGTTACCTCGCGCGTGCCTTCGGCCCGGCCTTCAGCCCAAAGCCAGGTTGAAAAAGGTTCACCGAGTCTGAAAAAGGGCAGTGTCGTCGCGCACCTCGCGATGGGTCTGATGGCGATCTACTTCCTGCTGCCGTTCTGGTGGCTGGTGGTGGCCGCGACCAAGGACAACGACGGTCTGTTCCAGTCCGCGTCGCTCTGGTTCAGTGGCTTCAACCTGTTCGAGAACCTGAAGCTGCTGTTCAGCCAGGAGAACGGGATCTTCCTGACCTGGCTGCGCAACTCGGCGTTCTACGCGGTGGTCAGCGGCGTCGGCGCGACGGCGATCTCGGCCCTGGCCGGGTACGCCTTCGCCAAGCTCCGCTTCCCCGGCCGCAACGTCCTGTTCTCGCTGCTGCTCGGCCTGATCATGGTGCCGGCGACGGCGCTGGTGCTGCCCACCTATCTGCTGATGGCCCAGGCCGACCTGATCGACTCGGTCTGGGCGGTGATCCTGCCGTCGCTGCTCAACCCGTTCGGCGTCTACCTGCTACGCGTGTACGTGTACGACTCGATCCCGGAGGAGATGCTCGAGGCGGCCCGGATCGACGGCGCCGGCGAGTTCCGGGTGTTCACCAGCGTGGCGCTGCCGGCGATGAAGCCGGCCCTGGTCACCGTCCTGCTGTTCAGCATGGTCGCGTCCTGGAACAACTTCTTCCTGCCGCTGGTCATGTTGAGCAACGACGACCTCTACCCGCTCACCGTCGGTCTCCGGGCCTGGTACATGTCCGCGATCATGGGCAACGGCGGTGCGGCGACCTTCAACGTGATCATCACCGGCGCCCTGGTGGCGATCGTCCCCCTGATCGCGGCGTTCCTGATGTTGCAGCGGTACTGGCGAGGTGGCCTGACCATCGGCTCCGTCAAGTAGCCCGCACCGTCTCCTCTTTTTCTCCTGGTAAAGGGTAAAACCATGCTCCGTGCGCGTGTCGCATTGAACCCGGGTGCCGTCGTGGCGCCGGTCAGCCGCCGGACTTTCGGCTCGTTCGTCGAACACATGGGCCGCTGTGTCTACACCGGTATCTACGAGCCGGGCCACCCGCTCGCCGACGAGGACGGCTTCCGTACCGACGTGCTGGCGCTGGCCCGTGAACTGGGTGTCACCATGGTCCGCTACCCGGGTGGCAACTTCGTCTCCGGCTACCGCTGGGAGGACGGGGTCGGCCCGCGCGAGCAGCGCCCCCGCCGGCGTGACCTGGCCTGGCGCAGCATCGAGACCAACGAGGTCGGGATCGACGAGTTCGCCAAGTGGGCGGAGAAGGCCGACGTCGAGATCATGTACGCGGTCAACCTCGGCACCCGTGGGGTGCAGGAGGCGCTCGACGTCCACGAGTACGTCAACCACCCGCAGGGCACCGCGATCTCCGAGCAGCGGCGGGCGAACGGGGCGGAGAAGCCGTACGGCATCAAGCTCTGGTGTCTCGGCAACGAGCTGGACGGGCCGTGGCAGACCGGGCACAAGACCCCGGAGGAGTACGGCCTGCTCGCCGCCAGTACCGCCCGGGCGCTGCGGTCGGCGGAACCCGATCTCGAACTCGTGGCCTGCGGCAGTTCGTCGTCCAGCATGCCGACCTTCGGCACCTGGGAGTCGACGGTGCTGGAGCACGCGTACGACGTGGTGGATTATGTCTCCTGCCACGCCTACTACGAGGAGCACGACGGCGACCTGGGCTCGTTCCTGGCATCCGCTGTCGACATGGACTTCTTCGTGAACAGCATCGTGGCCACCGCTGACGCGGTCGGTGCCCGGCTGAAGAGCACCAAGAAGATCAACCTGTCGTTCGACGAGTGGAACGTCTGGTACCTGTCCCGCTTCCAGAGCGCCCCGCTGCCCGAGGAGTGGAAGGTCGCGCCGCCGGTCATCGAGGACCGCTACAACGTGGCCGACGCGATCGTGGTCGGCAACCTGTTGATCTCGCTGCTGCGGCACAGTGACCGGGTCACCGCCGCCTGCCAGGCCCAGCTGGTCAACGTGATCGCCCCGATCATGACCGAGCCGGGCGGCCCGGCGTGGAAGCAGACCATCTTCCACCCGTTCGCCAAGACCGCGGCTCTGGCCAAGGGTGACGTGCTGCGCCTGCACATCGACGCACCGACCTACGAGACGGCGAAGTACGGTGCGGCCCCGCTCGTCGACGCGGTCGCCACCCACGACCCGGCCACCGGCGACGTCACCATCTTCGCGGTCAACCGGGACGTGGCGAACCCGGTCGAGTTCACTGTGGACCTGAGCGCGTTCGGAGCGGAGCTGACAGTCGCCGAGTCCTGGCTCCTGGCCGACGACGACGTCTACGCCTACAACTCCAAGGAGGCGCCGGAGCGGGTGGAACTGCGCTCGTTCGACGGCGTCACCCTCGACGGCGGATCCGCCACGGTGACCCTGCCGAAGGTCTCCTGGAGCGCGATCCGATTCACCCGGTGAGAAGTGTTATCGGCCGAGTGTTGAAAACGTCGGGGAATTAGACCTTAAAGCAGCTTTAAAGGCTCTAGGGGTGCGGCTTTCCGCAGGTCATGCTGGCGAACGTTCGTTGCTGTCTGCCTTCGGAGGTCGCACCCCCATGCGCCGAAAAAGTCGTACGAGAAGTCTGATCCTGGCCTCATTGGCCACTGTCGCCGCGCTCGCCACCGCCTGGATCGCCCTGCCCGCCGGAGCCGAGGAGACACCGGCGGCGAGTGATCTGCTGCCGATCACGCTGACCAACGACAGCGGCCGGGACGAGCCGGTCTTCGTCTACGTGCTCGGTGTCGATCTGGAGACCGGCAAGCTCGGCTCCGTGAACGCGGCGGGTGTCTTCACCCCGTGGACCGGTGGCGGCCCGGTGCCGGTGCCCGCGCCGGACGTCTCGATCCCGGGTCCGGCCAACGGCGCCAGCACCACCGTCCAGGTGCTGCGGAACATCTCCGGCCGGATCTACTTCTCCTTCGGGGAGAAGCTGGACTTCCGGCTCACCGGCGACGGCCTGGTCCAGCCGGCCCCGTGGGCGGGCGCCGACCCGAACCGGGACATCCTGTTCGACTGGAGCGAGTTCACCTTGAACGGCTCGGGTCTGTGGCTGAACAGCTCACAGGTGGACATGTTCGCGGTGCCGCACGTGGTCTCGGTGACCGGCGGCAGCGGGGAGACCAGCAGCACCGGCGAGGTCGTCCCCGGCGGACGGCAGAAGGTGATCGACGCGGTCAGGGCGAACCCGGACTTCGCGAGGAGCGTCGTGACCGGTGCCGACGGCACTGTGCTGCGGGTGCTCGCCCCCGGCAAGGCGGCCGACGCGGGGCTGATGGACCCGGCCTATCTGGACTCGTACATCAGCAGTGCCTGGAACGCGTACACCACGAAGACCTTGACCGTGGTTCCGTTCGGGGACCGTCCGGACGTGACCTACTCCGGGCGTACCACCGGGAATGTCATGAATTTCACTGACAGCACCGGTCAGACCGTGGCGTCGTTCTCGAAGCCGTCCACCGCGAACGTCTGGGGCTGCGACGGCGCTCTGGCCGCCCCCAATGATCAGGTGGTCGGCCCGATCGCCCGCACACTGTGCGCGGCACTGTGGCGGACCACGCTCGGCACCATCGACACCCAGCCGGGCGGGACGGCCGCCGACTTCTACCGGAGCGGCCCGGCGAACACCTACGCGAAGGCCGTGCACGACCACATGATCGACGGTAAGGCCTACGCCTTCGCCTTCGATGACGTGCAGAACCAGGAGTCGCTGGTGCACGATGGTGACCCGCGCGCGGCCGGGATCACCCTGACCGCGTTCTGATCCGGGTATCGACGAGGCCCACTCCATGCGGAGTGGGCCTCGCCTACTGTGTGGTAACGATCACTCGATGATCGTCTACGTATTACTGCGCAGGCCGGGGGCATGTTCGACCGGCTGCGGAGCCCCCGCGGCGCCACAGGCAAGTTTCCTTCGCGTGTCCGGCCGGTTAGCCTCCCCTCAGGTTAGGTAAGGTTTACCTTATTGGGAGGCCCCCGTTGGAGCGGTCCGATTCACCGCATCTGTTCTCCGGGTCCACCCTGGACGCTTACACGTCCGGTGTGTGGCACGCGTCGGCACTGCTTGCCGACCGGGTGAAGGCAGTGCGGCAGCCGTACTCCGGCGCCACCGTACCCGAGCTGCAGGAACAGGTCGACGCCGTCGATCTCGACAGGCCCCTGGGCGACACCGGAGCGGCACTGCACGAAGTCGCCCGGCTCTATCTCGACAACGCCGTCTGGTTCCACGAGCCGACCTATGTCGCTCACCTGAACTGCCCGGTGGCGATTCCCGCCCTCAGCGCCGAAGTGCTGATCTCGGCGGTCAACTCCTCGGTGGACACCTGGGACCAGAGCACCGCCGGCACCCTGATCGAACGCCGCCTGATCGACTGGACGGCCGGCCGGATCGGGTTCGGCCCCGGCGCCGACGGCATCTTCACCAGCGGCGGCACCCAGTCCAACCTGCAGGCCCTGCTGCTGGCCCGGGAAGAGGCGCTGGAGCACCGCGACCGCGCCGAGAGCCTGGACCGGTTGCGGATCTTCGCCACCTCGCAGAGCCACTTCAGCGTCAGCAAGTCCGCCGGGATCCTCGGTCTGTCCGCCGACTCGGTGATCGGTGTCGCCACCGACCACACCGGGAGGATGGACGCCTTCGCGCTGGCCACCGCGATCGAGGAGGCCCGCCGGGACGGTGGCGTCCCGATGGCGGTCGTCGCCACCGCCGGCACCACCGACCTGGGCCGCATCGACCCGGTCGCGGAGATCGCCGGCATCTGCGAGCAGCAGGGCGTCTGGTTCCACGTGGACGCCGCGTACGGCTGCGGTCTGCTCGTCTCCACCCGCCGCCGGCACCTGCTGGACGGCATCGAGCGCGCCGACTCGGTGACTGTGGACTTCCACAAGAGCTACTTCCAGCCGGTCAGCTCCAGCGCCATCGTGGTGCGCCGGGGCGAGACGATGCGCCGGATCGCGGTGCACGCCGACTACCTCAACCCGCGGACGGCGGCCCTGCCGAACCAGGTCGACAAGAGTCTGCAGACCACCCGCCGGTTCGACGCGCTGAAGCTGTGGATGACGCTGCGGACCATGGGCTCGGACCAGATCGGCGACATGTTCGACGCGGTCATCGACCGGGCCCACGACGTGCACACGCTCATCGGGACCGACCCGGACTTCGAGGCGCTCGCCGAGCCGACGCTCAGCACCGTCCTGTTCCGGTACCGGCCCGGCCACCTCAGTGTCGCCGAGTGCGACGAGCTGATGCCGAAGCTGCGGCAGCGGCTGTTCCACGGCGGTCGCGCGATCGTCGCCGGCACCAAGATCGGCGGCCACTACTGGCTCAAGTTCACCCTGCTCAACCCGAATACCACGATGGACAACCTGCGCGACGTACTGGACCTGATCCGCGGGATCGGGCGCGAGATGACCGGCGAACGTGACGAGGTCGCGGCGGTGATGGCCTGATGCACACGTACGACTTCGTAGCCATCGGTGCCGGCCCGTTCAACCTCGGCCTGGCCGCCCTGACCGAGGACCTGCCGGACGTCGGCGGGATCTTCCTGGAGCAGCGGGCCGAGTTCGACTGGCACCCGGGGCTGATGCTCGACGGTGTCACGATCCAGGTCCCGTTCCTGGCCGATCTGGTCACCATGGCCGATCCGACGAACCGGTTCTCCTTCCTCAACTACCTCAAGCAGGTGGGCCGGCTCTACCCGTTCTACATCCGGGAGAGCTTCTTCCCGCTGCGCGCCGAGTACAACGAGTACTGCAAGTGGGTGGCCCGGCAACTGTCGTCGATCCGCTGGAACACCCGGGTCGACACGGTCACCCACGACGGCTCGGCCTACCTGGTACGGACTGCCGGCGGTGACACGTTCCGGGCCCGCAAACTGGTGCTCGGTATCGGCACCGAACCCCGGGTGCCGGCCGTCGTGGACCAGGGCCCGTTCGTGCACAGCGCCGACTACCTGCCGAACAAGCAGCAGCTGCAGACGCTGGAGTCGATCACCATCGTCGGCAGTGGCCAGTCCGCCGCCGAGATCTACCTCGACCTGCTCAACGACATCGAGACGTTCGGTTACCACCTGAGCTGGATCACCAGGTCGCCACGGTACTTCCCGATGGAGTACACCAAGCTGACCCTGGAGATGACCTCCCCGGACTACATCCGCTACCACCAGGCGCTGCCGATGGACGTGCGGGACCGTCTCGGCCGTGAGCAGCGCAACCTGTACAAGGGCATCAGCGGCGTCCTGATCGACCAGATCTACGAGACGTTGTACGCCAAGAGCCTCACCGGCCCGGTCCCGACCACGCTGCTGAGCAGCACCGCCCTGGAGGGCGTGATCTGGGACGGCGAGCGCTGGACGCTGGCCCTGGAACACCAGGAGCAGGGCGACTCGTTCACCGCCGGCACCCAGGGCCTGGTCCTGGCCACCGGCTACCAGCATCGGGTCCCGTCGTTCCTGGACCCGGTCCGGGACCGGATCAACTGGGACAGCCGCGGGCGGTTCGACGTGACGGCGGACTACGCGGTGGACACCGCCGGGGACGAGATCTTCGTCCAGAACGCGGCCGAGCACACACACAGCGTCACCGATCCCGACCTGGGCATGGGCCCGTACCGGAACAGCGTGATCCTCAAGGCCATCACCGGCCGGGAGGTCTACCCGATCGAGGAGTCGATCGCGTTCCAGCAGTTCGGCGCGCCCAGGGCCGACATCCCCCGTCAGTTGGTGACACGATGAGACTCGTACCGCTCGATCTTGATCGTGATCTTGATCTGCTTCATCAATGGGTGACCCACCCGCGGTCGCACTACTGGGGGTTGCAGGACGCCACCCCCGAACGGGTGCGCGAGGAGTACCAAGGGTTTCTCGACAAGCCGTACTACGACGTGTGGCTCGGGCTCGACGACGACGAGACCCCGCTGTTCCTCGTCGAGACCTACGACCCGGCGCACAGCGAGCTGGCCCCGCACTATGCGGTGCGGCCCGGCGACATCGGCATGCACGTGCTGGTCGCGCCGCCGACCCGGAGACGTTCCGGGGTCACCTCCGCGGTGATGCGCGCCGTGATGGACCACTGCTTCGCCGACTCCCGCATCGAGCGGGTGGTGGTCGAGCCGGACGTCCGCAACGAGGCGATCCACCGCAAGAACGCCGAGGTCGGGTTCGTGGTCGACCGGGACGTGCCACTGCACGGCAAGACCGGGCGGCTCAGCTTCTGCACCCGGACTGCTTATGAGATGAGCGTCCCGCACCTGCGGCCGGAAGCCATCGCGTTCGCGCACCGCCGCCTGATCGCGAAGGCGATCGCCGAGTTCAGCCACGAACGCCTGATCACCCCGATCCTGGACGAGGAGAACGCTCAGTACCGGTTCGGCGACCACACCTTCAACGCCAAGCGCTACCCGCTCGAACACTGGGTCATCGACCCCGACTCGATCGACGGGCCGCTCGACGCGCTCGACTTCATCGCCGGGCTGCGCGAGACCCTCGGCATCCCGGAGAAGCTGCTCGGCACGTACCTGGAGGAGATCTCGGCGACCTTGGCCGGGACCGCCTGGAAGTACGCGCACCGCCGGGAGACCGCCGGTGATCTGGTGCACGCGGGCTTCCAGACGATCGAGGCGGCGATGACCGAGGGCCACCCCGGCTTCGTCGCCAACAACGGGCGCATCGGTTACGGTCTGCGCGACCACGAGGCCTACGTTCCGGAGTCGGGGCGGCCGGTCCGGTTGCGGTGGGTCGCGGTCCGCAAGGTCGACAGCCTTTTTGTGTACGACGGGGACGAGCGCGCGTTCTTCGAATCGGAACTCGGCGCCGAGCTGGTGCACCACTTCGAGCAGCAACTGCGGGGCCAGGAGCTGGACCCGGCGGACTACCGCTACCTGCCGGTGCACCCGTGGCAGTGGGAGCACAAGGTGACCGTCACGTTCGCTCCCGACGTGGCCCGGCGGGCGATCGTCCCGCTCGACGCCGGCGATGATCGTTACCAGGCACAACAGTCGATCCGCACGTTCTTCAACCTGGACCGGCCGGACCGGCACTACGTGAAGACCGCGATCGCGGTGCAGAACATGGGCTTCCTGCGCGGGCTGTCACCCAAGTACATGCAGGCCACCCCGCCGATCAACCAGTGGGTGGCGGACCTCGTGCACGGCGACGAGGAGTTGCGCGCCTGCGGGTTCGGGGTGCTGCGCGAGCTGGCCGCCACCGGGTACACCGGCGACGCCTACCACCGGACGGGCACCCCGTCGGCGTACACCAAGATGCTCGCCGCCCTGTGGCGGGAGAGCCCGGTGCCGCTCCTCGGCGAGGGCGAGCGACTCGCCACCATGGCCAGCCTGCTGCACCGCGACCGGGACGGGAACGCCCTGGCCACCGCCCTGATAACGGCGTCCGGCGAGAGCCCGGCCGGCTGGGTCGCCACCTACCTGCGCGCCTACCTGCGGCCGATCGTGCACTGCATCCTGAAGCACGATCTGGCGTTCATGCCGCACGGCGAGAACCTGATCCTGGTGCTGTCGAACCACGTCCCGACCCGGGTGTTCATGAAGGACATCGGCGAGGAGGTGGCGGTGATGAACGATCAGCCGCTGCCGCCCACCGTCGAACGGATCCGGATCGACGTCAGCGACGAGTTCAAGGAACTGGCGATCTTCACCGACGTCTTCGACGGCTTCCTGCGGCACCTCGCCGGGATCCTCGACGCCGACGGGGTGCTGACCGCCGCCGAGTTCTGGTCACTGGTGGGTGACTGCGTCCGCGAGCACGCCAAGGACCACCCGGACCTGACCGGGCGGCTCGACCTGCTGCGCCCCACGTTTGCGCACTCCTGCCTGAACCGGCTCCAACTGCGCAACACGCTCCAGATGGTCGACCTCACCGATCAGGCCAGCTCGCTGATCTTCGCCGGTGAGCTGGAGAACCCGATCGCTTCATGAGCGAGTTTGCGAGCGAATCATCGAGCTCAGTGGAAATTCATGTCGGCGCCGGAGCGAAGCGGAGGTGACGGCATGAAGATCTACCGCGACGACTACGGGATCCCGCACCTGCGAGCCGGCTCGGTCCTCGACCTGGCCTTCTTGCAGGGGCGGGTGACCGCTATTGATCGGGGTCAGCAGATCTCGGTGGAGAAGCGGCGCTCCGAGGGCCGGTTGGCCGAGGTGGCCGGCGTCGAGGAGGTGCCGTGGGACCGGTTCGCTCGCCGGGCGCGGCTGGACGACACCGCCCGGCGATGCTACGAAAATTCGGATGAATCCACTCAGGAGTGGGTGTCGGCTTATGCCGAGGGTGTCCGTGAGCAGGGCATCGAGTGGCACCCGTGGTCGTCGTACGGGGTCTTCCTCGTGCAGCAGATCCTGTTCGGCACGATCGGCAACAAGATGTGGCGGGCGCACGTCGAACGGACACTCGGCCCGTCCGCGCTCGCCTGGTTCGCGATCGAAGGGCCCGGCGGCTCCGGCAGCAACGCGTGGACGGCCGGCGGCGAGATCGCCGGCGACCCGCACCGGCTGATCGAACTGCCCGGCGTCTACCAGCAGATCCGGCTCGCCTGCCCGGACTTCGACGTGGCCGGGCTGACCTTCCCCGGCGTCCCCGGGGTGCAGCACTTCGGGCACGCCGGGTCGGTGGCCTGGGCGATCACCAACGCCATGGCCGACTACCAGGACCTCTACATCGAGGAGATCCGGGACGGCGAGGCGCGTGGCCCGGCGGGCTGGGAACCGGTGGTCACCCATCAGGAGACCATTGCGGTTCGGGACGCCGCCCCGATCGTCATCGACGTGGTGGAGACCGCCCGGGGGCCGGTCATCGACGGGACCCTGAGTATGCGTACCCCCGCAAGGGCCGAATTTGATCTGGGTTTCGACGCCCTGTTGCCGTTGTTGCACGCGCGAACGGTGGACGACGTGGCGGGCGCCCTGTCGCGCTGGGTCGAACCGGTCAACAGCGTCCTGACCAGCGACTCCAGCGGTCGCACACTGCAGTTGACGGTCGGCCGGGTGCCGCGGCGCGACGAGCGCAACAAGCTCGTCCCGGTGCCCGCGTGGGAGGCCCGCCACCAGTGGGAACCCGGCTGGGAGCCGATGTTCCGGGCCGAGGTCGACTCCGCGGTCAACGCCAACGACCGGCGGCCGGACACTGCGCCCTACGGCATCGACTTCGCACCGCCCGGCCGGGCCCGCCGGATCCGGGAACTGCTCGACGCCGGAACACCGCACGAGTCGATCCACATGGACACCGCGCTGCCGGGAGGTTCGGCCGCGGCCGGGCAGCGCATGGCCCGGCGCTCCGCTGTCGCCCGGGCGGTCTGCGATCTTCCGGTGCTGAAACCGCTCTTCGAACCATCCGGCCACGACCCGGTCTTCACGCCGTGGACAGAC
>DATMVU010000223.1:0-4230 GCA_035562875.1 Actinoplanes sp.
CCACGCGCTCGGTCCGCAGCGCGTCGATGATCTCCTGCTGCACCCGGTCCGACTCGTCGTGCGGGACCTGGCAGGTGCCGGCCGCGAGGTGCCCCCCGCCGCCGTAGCGCAGCATCACCTCGCCGATGTCCACCGGTGACGTGCGGTCCAGGATCGACTTGCCGCAGGCGAAGACGGTGTTGAGTTTCTGCCGCCCCCAGATGATGTGCACCGAGACGCGGCACTCCGGGAAGAGCGCGTACACCATGAACCGGTTGCCGGCCTCGATCGTCTCCTCGTCGCGCAGGTCGACGATCACCACGTCGCCGTCCAGGTGGCAGACCCGGTGCAGCTGTTCGACGAACCGGGTGGAGCACTCGTGGAACAGCTCGGCCCGTTCCACCACGTCCGGCAGCGCGAGGATCTCGTTGACGTCGTTGTGCTGGATGCACGCGTCGATGAGCTGCATCATCAGCTGATAGTTGGAGATCCGGAAGTTGCGGAACCGGCCCAGTCCGGTGCGGCTGTCCATCAGGAAGTTGAGCAGCGTCCAGCCGGTCGGGCTGAGGATGTCGGTGAGTGAGTAGTCCGCCGAGTCCGCCTGGTCGACGGCGAGCATCAGCTCGTCGGTGACCTTCGGGAACCGCTCCCGGCCGCCGAAGTGCTCGTAGATGACCCGGGCCGCGGACGGCGCGTCGGGGTCGATGACGTGGTTGCTCCGGTCGCCGTCGTTGCGCAGGGTCTCCGAGTGATGGTGGTCGAAGACCATCGAGGCGCGGCCGTCGTACGGCAGGTTCGTCAGGATGTCCCGGTCGGTCACGTCCACCACGCCGTCCTGGACGTCCTTGGGATGTACGAACAGGATGTCGTCGATCATCTCGAGATGGCGCAGGAGCACGGCGCACACAAGCCCGTCGAAGTCACTTCGGGTCACGAGCCGGTACTTCACGGGGTCCCCCTCGGTTGCCAGACCTTTGGACCCAGTTTGCCACTTTTCTGGCTTTCGCCCGGGGTGCATTGCGGTATGAACGTGTTCACCGCCACGTTGTCCCGCTTTCCAGGAAGCGGATGAACCCTGGACACCTCCTCCGCCGTAAGGTTCAGACGGACGGTTACGACGTTGTCGGAGGACTCGCACGATGGACCACGCACCTCAGCTCATTCAAGAGCGCAGCGCCCCGCCAGCCACGCTGGTGATCTTCGGCGCCTCCGGTGACCTCACCCGGCGCAAGCTGCTCCCCGCGGTGGACAACCTCGCCCGCCACGGCCGGCTCCCGGATCAGTTCGCCCTGGTCGGGGTGGCGCGCACCCCGATGAGCGACGAGCAGTTCGCGGAGAGCGCACTGGGCGGCCGCAGCCTGGCCGAGAAGCGGCAGCTGGCCGGCGGGATCCGCTACGTGGCCGGTGGCTACGACGACCCGGAGACCTACAAGCGTCTCGCCGAGACCCTGGACGAGCTGGACGCGGTCCGGGGCACCTCGGGCAACCGGCTGTTCTACCTGTCCACGCCGGCGGGCGCCTTCGAGCCGGTGATCAACGGGCTGGCCGGGGCGGGCCTCAACCAGGCGACCGAGTCCTCGTTCTCCCGCCTGGTGATCGAGAAGCCGTACGGCCGTGACCTGGCCACCGCCCGCGAGCTGGACGCCGTGGTGCACGGTGCGTTCGAGGAGCACCAGGTCTTCCGGATCGACCACTACCTGGGCAAGGACACCGTCCAGAACGTGCTGGCGCTCCGGTTCGCCAACTCGATCTTCCAGCCCATCTGGGACCGCTCCTGGATCGACCACGTGCAGATCACGGTGGCCGAGACCCTGGGCGTCGGCACCCGCGGCGGCTTCTACGAGGGCGCCGGCGCGATGCGTGACATCGTGCAGAACCACGTGCTCCAGGTCCTCGCGCTGGCCCTGATGGAGCCGCCGGTCTCGTTCGAGGGTGAGAACCTGCGTAACGAGAAGGTGAAGCTGCTCCAGGCGATCCGGCTGCCCACCGACCGGGACGTCTCCGAGGCCGCCGTCCGTGGTCAGTACACCCGTGGTGGCACCCGTGAGGAGCTGATGGCCGGTTACCGCGAGGAGGTCGGGGTCGACCCGCTGTCGCGCACCGAGACCTACGCGGCCATGCGGCTGAACGTGGACAACTGGCGCTGGGCCGGGGTGCCGTTCTACGTGCGTACCGGAAAGCGCTTGCCCGCCCGGCTCACCGAGGTGGCCCTGCAGTTCCAGCGGCCGCCGCACCTGCCGATCCCGGCCGACCAGCTCACCGAACTCGACGCCGACGCCCTGATCCTGCGCATCCAGCCGAACGAGGGCATCTCGCTACGGTTCGGCGCCAAGGTGCCCGGCCACTCGTTCCGGGTGCGGACGGCGAGCATGGACTTCTCGTACGACCAGACGTTCGTCGAGGAGTCCCCGGAGGCGTACGAGCGGCTCCTGCTGGACGCCCTGATCGGTGACGCCTCGCTCTTCATCCGCAGCGACGAGGTGCAGCAGTCATGGCGGATCGTCGACCCGATCATCGAGCACTGGCAGCGGGACCGGTCGCCGATCCCGAGCTACGAGGCCGCTTCCTGGGGCCCGACCGACGCGGACCGGCTGATCGGCCGTAACGGCCGCACGTGGCGCAACGCGTCCTGAGTGGCGCAACCTGCACGGTGAGGCGGGCTCGCATAGGGTGAACATCGATCCCCTTACGAGCCCGCTCCATCAGAAAGACAGACACATATGCAGGTATCGGTCGCGCATCATCCACCGAACACGGCCGTCCTGGTCCTGCGCGGATCACTGGACATCGACACCGCGCCGGCCCTCAAGGCCAATCTGAGCCGCCTCGTCGAACGCCCCGCCCCGCGGGTGGTGGTGGACGTCTCGGGGCTCGACTTCTGCGACTCGATGGGTGTGGGAGTGCTGGTCACCGCACACGGCCGGGCGGCCGAGCGGGGTGGCTGGGTGCGCCTCGCCTCCCCGTCGGGCTTCCTGCGCCGGCTGTTCGACACCCTGGGCCTCAGCGATTACCTGCCGATGTTCCCGGACGTGCCGTCGGCTCTCACCGAGGAATAGCCGCCTCGGCGAGGGCGGCCACCGCGGCGCCCCGGGACCCGGCCATGTCACGGTCGGGGACCAGGGCGAAGGTGGCGACCGCCTTCTGTTCGTCGCGCAGTTCGGTGTTCTCCCGGACGGTGTTGAGGAACCACTGCCGGAACCGCGGGTCGGCCTCGACCACCCCGCCGCCGAGGAAGTAGGCGGACGGGTCGGTGAAGTTGGCGGCGATGGTGAAGAGTTTGCCGATGGCCTTCGCCTGCTGGCCGAAGACGGCGAGGGCGAGGGCGTCGTCCTTCTCCCCGTACCCGCGCAGCGCCTTGGCCGCGACCCCGATCGGTTCGCTCGCCAGCGGATGGTCCGGGAAACGGGTCAGCCAGTACGGCAGCAGGTTGTTCTTGATCCCGGTCAGCGAGGCGATGCTCTCCACGTCTCCGGCGAACCCGCAGTTGCACATCGGCACCGGCTGGCCCTCCTCGAGGACGCCGTGCAGCGGGATCTGCACGTGGCCCAGTTCGCCCGCCATGCCGGCGGCACCGCGGACCACCGCACCGGCTTCCACGACACCACCGCCGAGTCCGGTGCCGACGATCGCGGAGACCGACGAGTGCTCCGCCGCGGCCGTACCGAAATGCTGGTGGTGGGCGTAGAGGGCGGCGGCGTTGCCGTCGTTGTTGTAGACCACCGGCAGGCCGAGCCGGTCTTCGAGGGCCCCGCGGATGTCGAATCCGTGCCAGGAGACCTGGTTGAAGTTGGTGGCGCCCTTCGACGAGATCACCCCGTGCGCGCTGGCCGGGCCGGGGGTGTCCAGACCGACCGCGCGGACCAGGGACAGCGGGGTGCTGGTGAGTTCCAGAATGTTGCCGAACGCCTCGGCGAGGGCCTCGACGGCGGATTCCGGCCCGTCGAGGACATGGCTCGGGTTCTCCACCAGACTGTCGACGAGGAACTGTCCCGTCGCGTCGAGGACTGTGGCGTTGTTGCAGGTGCCGCCGTTGTCGAGTCCGACGACGACCCAGGAGGACGGGGTGCGTACCGCTTCTGCCTGATCCACGGTCTTGAGATTAAAGGAGGACACGGATTCCGGTAACCGGTGCGCGCGGATTGCGGCCTCGTTAGTCACGGTTGCAGCCCGTGTCTCGGCACGGACCCCCCGGACCGAACGGACGTGCATGACCAGACCGACCTCCTCATTGACTGATTCCCTGGGTGGCGA